>JAZDOF010000697.1:0-2724 GCA_043799015.1 Pseudomonadota bacterium
CATTGCGCGGTGCTGCTGTGCGACTCGCTCCTGAGTACGCGGTGCGGCACTACATGATTGTCAGGATTGCATCGCACATTCTCATTCGCTACCTCAAGATTCAGGAAGCCAGACCGCCTGCGATGACGATGATCGACGTGAAGACGGGCGAGATGACGAGGGGAGTGCCCGTCGCGGACAGTTCGCCCAGCTACAAGATGGAGATGCTTCGGCGTTCTCAGGCGGATGAACTTTTCACACCGCTTGAGCCGTCGCTCGTCCAAGACATACGGAGCCAGATGGGACACATCCCGGACGAGCTTCTCAACCTCACACGAGAGGATCTGAGCCGTGTTCTTGACGGCGTGCCAAAACGCTTACCCCTTGGTGGGGACGCCGGGTAGAGTTCGGCTTTCGAGGTCGGACCACAGGTTTTTCTAGAGCATCACCGACTTACGGAAGAGAAACGCCGGTTTGAGCTCCTTACAGGCGATTTTTGGGGCTGAAAAGAGACTGTAAGGTTTTTCCAGACCACCCATCCCTTCTGACCGCTTTGCCCCCCAAGTTCCCTTTTTAATCTTTCCCTCATCCATTAAAAATGGGTGATTGCAGGATGTACATCGGCGAAGTCGTCCGGGTGCTGGCGCGGGAAACGATGAAGAGTTGACCAGGGAAATAAAATGTGTGGTTAAAGACGCTGGTTTTTTCAGGTTCAAGTTCCTATACTTACGGGCAGAAGGCATACAAATGATCGACCGACTTCATATCGACGTGGATTCTAAAAAGCTGGTGAAATTCTGCCGAAAGCATCACATCTGCAAGCTCGCTTTTTTTGGCTCCGTTCTGCGAAAGGATTTCCGGTCGGACAGCGACGTGGATGTGCTGGTGGAGTTCGAGAAGGACCATGTGCCGGGCTTGATCCGGCTCTCGGGCATGGAGATTGAATTGTCCGAACTGCTGGGTCGCAAGGCTGATCTGAATACCGCCGGCTTTTTCAAGCCTCCACTGCGAGAACTCATACTCACCAAGGCAAAAGTCCAATATGCCGCTTGATGATAAAGCCCGAATAGATCACATGCTTGAGGCCGCAAGGAAGGCCATCAAGCTGGCCCGGAATCGAAAACGTTCGGATTTGGACACAGACGAACTCCTTTCGCTGGGGTTGACGCGGCTGTTCGAGATCATTGGGGAAGCCGCCGCTCACGTCTCTGTTGCGACTCGCGGGAAATACGCGGAGATTCCGTGGGCACAGATAATCGGGATGCGCAACCGACTCATCCACGGTTACGACATTGTCGATACCGATGTTATTTGGCAGACGATCACGGAAGACCTTCCCGTTCTTGTCAAATCGCTTCAGCGCGCGACCAAATCGTAATAAGCCAAAACGGCCATCCCCTCCGTCCATGACTTCTACGCCGCCCGGGATTACCACCGGATGTACATTGGTGAAGTGATCCGCGTGCTGGCGAAAATTTGACCGTAACGGCACACGCCGGGTACGTTTACCCCATCGAATGAGGCGGCTCGCGAGCCGTTATCGCCTTCCGATGAAGAAACAGGCGCTCAGATGGGAGACAGGAATGAAAAAGCCAGGGTATATGAAACTGGATAGTATTCAGGTCATCGGCATGCTGATTCTGTTGCTGCTCCCGGTTTCCGGAAGTGGAGTCGGTCTGGGGACGCGCCAACAGACCATCATCCCTATCGACATCCCATCGGGCACGCCGGGGCTTGCCCCGTCAAACGTTTCCCAATACATGTCCTTCGGCTACGGCCAGTGGTATTGGGGCTCCGGCACGAACGAGGGCCAAAGGTTCGACCTGATGCCGGCCGGCTACACGGAAGCAACCAATACGGCGCGGCTTTTATCCTTCTTCTCCATGAGCGACATCCATATCACCGACAAAGAATCCCCGGCCCAGGTGCCCTACCTTGGTTGGCGTGCGGCTTTTGGTGAAGAGGGGCTGGGAGGGCTTAATATGTCGGCTTATTCACCGGTCGAGTTCGACACGACCCACCATCTCGATGCCGCCGTCAGGACCATCAACGCCTTGCACCGGCTGGCCCCTTTCGATTTCGGCATGGTGCTGGGCGATAATTGTAACGCCTCTCAATTTAACGAACTCCGCTGGTTTATTGATGTTATGGACGGACAGTATATTACGCCCAGTTCCGGGACCAATGCCGGAGCCGACACCATCGATTATCAGATGCCCTACCAGGCCGCCGGGCTCGATCGCTCCATCCCTTGGTATGAGGCCATCGGCAACCACGATCAGTTCTGGATGGGGGTCGGCTATCCGACCGAAAAAATCCGGCAAGCCTTGGTCGGCAGCAACGTCCTCAACATATCAACCAACGGCCCGTTGGTCCCGAATGGCTCAGAGGGGGTCGGCATGTATGTGGGCGTTGTCGATGGGACTACCCCGTTCGGCACCGTGATCAACTGGGGCGAGACGAACCTTTTCGATACGGCCCCGACTGTCGCCGCCGACACGAACCGCCACATCATCACGACGGAGATCTCTTCGCCCACGAACTATATTAACGAATTCTTTAACACCACATCGTCCCCGCAGGGGCATGGATTCAACAGGACCAACGCGGGGGTCACGGCGGCCTGCTATTCATTCGAGCCCTTGACGAACATGCCGATCAAGGTGATCGTGCTCGACAACACATGCAAGTCGAACAAACTGGGCCAATTTCCGACGTTTTATGGCGGCGGCTGGGTTGACGCGG
>JAZDOF010000708.1:0-3087 GCA_043799015.1 Pseudomonadota bacterium
AACGTAGTTCGGGACCTGAAGATGGGGATGTCGGACGCGGACCTGATGCAGAAGTACAACCTGTCCGCAAAGGGACTTCAAAGCCTTTTCGGAAAACTCGTCCGTGCGAAGCTCATCACCCAAACCGAATTACAGAAACGCATGCCCTTTGCCGTGACGACGGTCGACGTCGACATGGCGCTCAGCGACGCGGGACTTGAGGAGCTCTCCACCGAATCGCAGGAGCTGCGAATAGCGGCTCAGATAAGGGTGGAGAGAGATGGGCTCTTGGCCAGAGCCAAGGAGGAGCTTTCCGAGGTCAACCGAAAGATACTCGAAGGCGATCCATCATTGAAAGCCAGACTGGACAAGGCGCCTGTGGGGCTGGGCAAGATCCTTGATCCCTTTCAATGGTTTTTTCAACAGGTAGGGGATGGCGATGACTACATAAGATGGGCGTTAGGCCGGGCCTGCATCATAGAAATCGTCTCGTTGTCCGAAATCGTGACGGACAACAAGATTTGTCAACGAATCCGCCAAGCGGTGCGCGGCGCGCACGACATCCACAACGCGCTCACGGCATGTCGCGTGGTGCCGAAGGCCGTCTACTGCGAAGGCTGGATAGTGAGCGGGTTTGAACAGAACCTTCCCATCAAGCATGCATGGAATCGGATAAACAGCTCCCATTTCGACCTTAAACTGGAGTTGGCGAGAGAGAACCTCCGAAATTTGCCCACTCCCATATACATTCTCGCCCAGGAGTTGGACGCGGATGAGGCATTGTCCATGTGGGACATGGTTAGGGAGGACTCGAACAACACCTGGGGCGGCGAACCAGGACGCGCGCATTGGGAAGCCCACGCCGGCGATGTATGAGCACGAAGTCCCCGACCCACGGTTTGTCCGTTTTTCGGCGGATGAACGTTCCGAATTCCACACCGTGATTTAGGCCTAATCGGCTGAGGTATCAAAGTCATGGGACCGATTCCCGGGACTTTCTCACTCTTTGGAATGTCCTTCGCTGTTTTGCCGCTGTGCGTAATTGCGCTTGTGGTCGCGATCGTACTCATAGCGGTGAGACTCAAAGGCAGGCACGCGATAACCCCCTGGTTCCTTGCGTTGATCGCTGTCCTGTTGGCTTTCCCCGCGCTGATAATAGTCACGCTGTTGACACTTGCCGCCGGGTTGGGCCATTCGAGACACCCGGAGTCTCAAGCTGCTCTTGGGATCATTTTGGTGTTCTTGGTGATGGTGGTGTGCCCCGTCGCCGGCCTATGGCTCTACGAAAAGCGCCGCCGACTCAAGTTCGGGGCTGCGGCCGCAGCCCCGGTCACTGAAGTGGAAAAGAAACGTTATCAAGACCGATTGCGGACACTGAAACTCGTCACCGTATCGACCTTGATCGGCCTCGTACTCCTATTCATCCTGTTCCTCGGCTCCGCCGGTCTTTGGCCGCCTCTCGCTTACGCTGTTAGAAATGATCACCCCCATTTGGTACGTCTTCTTGTGGATTTGGGCTCCAACCCCAACCAGTGGGACCGGTACGGCTTCACGCCTTTAAGCTGTGCGGCGTCCAAGGGGGATCGTGACATGGTTACTTTTCTTCTGGAGCGAGGAGCGGACATCAATGGTGCCGATCCCGGCGGCCACACGGCCTTGGCATGGGCCCTTTTCACAACAAAGACCGACATGGCGCGGTTCCTCCTGGAAAAAGGAGCGGACCCGAATCCCCGGACAGGTGGGCCCATCCCACTGGTGGCAGCGATAAGGGACCCGGAGATGGTCAAGTTGCTGCTCGACAAAGGAGCAAACCCGGACGCGAAGAACATCCACGGAACGCCGGTCACAGCGGCAAGCGAAAACGACTACCTGGAAAGCCTACGGATCTTGTCGGCACGACGCCCCAACCTGGATGCGACGGATGTGCAACAGATGACGGCGCTCATGAAGGCGTCAGCGAAGGGCCATCTGGAAATCGTCAAGCTGCTTCTGGACAACGGGGCCGACCCTCGGATCAAGAGCTTTGTGGGAGGACGCACCGCACTATCCCTGGCTGAGGAGAACCGTCACCATGAAATCGCGCAACTGATCAAAGCCCGCCTTTCGGCATTTCCCAAAACCGATGAAGCGCCTGCCGCCCCCGCCCTGTCCATTCCCGGAAGCGGACTTCCGCCCGTCGCTCAGCCTGATACCGGCGCACCGGAAGACATGCCCCGGGCCGCCGGCCCGCCGATAGTATCGGCCGTGATCTCCGGCAATTATGGTTCCGTAAAGAGTCACTTGGATTCCGGTGCGGACGTGAACGCAAGGGACGAGCAGGGAATGACTCTGCTGATGCTGGCGTGCAAACATGGGCGCTACGACGTGGCAAAGCTGCTCATCGAAAGAGGCGCGATCCTGAACGCTAAGGACCAGAGGGCCGGCGCAGCGGCCTTGGACTGGGCGATCACAAAAGGCAGGACGGATATTGTGGGCTTACTCCTGGACAAAGGAGCCGACCCGAACATCAAGAGTCGCCACAACGCCACTCCTCTGATCGAGGCCGCAAACTGGGGCGTCTCGATGCCGCGGAAATGCTCGTCAACAAAGGCGCCGACGTCAATACGGCCACTCGTAAAGGATGGACCCCGCTGATGTGGGCCGCGGAGGGTGGGCATTTGATGGTCGTGGACTTCCTTATCAATAAGGGTGCGCGTGTCGACGCAAAGACCCAAAGAGGGATAACGGCTCTATCCGCCGCCACAGGCAAGGGCCACAAGGCCGTGGCCGACCTCCTCGTGAAACACGGGGCGCGGTAGGCGGTCACGGAGGGGAGCCCCCACGGGCGTGCCGGCATCTTGAGGTGAGGTCCGGCTGCCGCGCCTCTTTACAAACCCATCAACGTGGCGAAGGATGAACGAGACGCTGTCGGCCTATCACCGAAAAAGTTTGGGATGAGGGATTGCCGGGGGAGGGACCTTCTCGATGGAAAGTAATCCCACAATCCGACATCGTCGATACTATGCAGCCCCCAAAAGCTTCTTGGCCTCCGGGACCGTGCTCTCGGGCTTGACCTTGTACCACGCCCCCATGATGCAGCCGGCCTCGTCAATGAGAAATGATGATCGG
>JAZDOF010000815.1:0-8717 GCA_043799015.1 Pseudomonadota bacterium
TTCGGTGAAGAAGTCGCCCACCCCTTTGTCCAGGGTGTGGGGGTGGTTCGCGTCCTCGTATCGAACCAGGAAGCGGGATCCCGTCCAGGAGAGAATCGCTGCAAGGGCTTTGTACGGACTGTCCTTCCCCTCCACGTAGCAATGGACTACGTGATGCCTCAACATACACAGTTCACCGGAACCTTCTTCGCAGATTATGGAAATGCCCACGGGCACAGGCGTGCCCTCGAGGGCCGTGAGGACCTCGAACAAATCCATGGCTTCCGGGCTCCCCGTGACGATCCTGCCGGCCGGGCCGGCGCCGTCTCCATAGGAAGACGCGGAATCGGGGTTGTTCAGTATCTCCTCGGTTACGGCAGGGTCCACATTGTTGACGCTGAACAGCATGCGTTTTACGAACCTGAATCGCAGGCCCTTAACCGGCAACAGGGCCTCGATCGCGGCCCGGCCTTCGAAAGGCCCCCAAATAGCCCCTATTACCTTACCCTTATCGAGGAACACCCTCCCGGTCATGCCTGCGCCTTCCAGTACCACGGTACCGGACCGGTTGGAGCTCGATACGGCTCTTATCAGTCCCCCAAGACCGAAAAAGCGAAGGTTTCCCTCAACTTTAAGGCTCCCGGCCCCATCCAGCATGGATTCCTCGAATACCTTGATACGATCCCGTACCTGCGGCATCTCCCCGGTTAGTTCCCATGCTTTCGCCGAGATGCCGGAACTGCGCTCCATAAGCTTGCGGTTTTCAACCACGGCGCTGATGATTTCCTCGGTTTGCCGGGTTTCAAGGATATATGCGACGGTTTCCTCCAGGACGTTCTCCATGGAGCAAACCATTTTCAGGAGCGATTCATCTCTGATCGTCTCTCGCACAAGGAAATCCATTACCGAAGGGTGCAGGTCGCCGCCGAACCCCTTACGAAACGTGGAGCTATCAAGGTTCGCAAGCGTCCTGCGGGCTTCTTCCTGAATTTCTGGGGACTCGTCATGGGAAAGATAGGCTAGGAGTACCAGTTTCTCGGTGGTGGACAGGGGAGCGCGTCCCTGGGCTGCGGCAAGCCTTATCTGGTGATCGGTAACCACACTCAGGTACTTTTGGACGGTTTTGGATATTTTGACCTTTATGGCTTTACGGATAAGCGGGTGGGTCTCGACTTCCAAAACCTCACGGGCTTCCTCGTCTTCCCCGAAGATAATGCGAACCTTGTCCAGAAGCGGGAGGGTAGTTACGTCCTTGCCCTCGAAAAGTTCGTCTATGACGGCGAGTTCCGACGCGATCCTGTCGCTGACCGTAATCCCTTCGTCCAGAAGCCGCATCGCTTCAATTATGAGGTTCTGCATCCCTGCGTGGATGACCTCATCCACACCGTCTCCCCCACGGGTAACCCGGAACTTTGCATTCGGCCAAGCCAGCAGATGACAAGCCGCGTCCATGCCTGTCATGGAACCCAGGGTCGCATTGATGACCCTGCCGTGATTGAAGTACAGCACCCCCTCGTTTTCGTCTCTTTCAAGCTTGCAGATCGCCTGCTTGCTGTTCATCTCGAACACTTCCGCAAGCTCGAAAATATTCATCACCGCGAGGCTGCCCTCTACCCTCCAGTTCCAGCTGTCTTCCACGTCGAACGGGTCCGCATCCGGCGCGTAATCCAAAGCGTCCATAACCAGGTTGAGAGTGTTGACTTTGATGCGGTTCTCAAATGTTCCCGAATGACCGTGTGTGTACGTGAAATGGGCATCGGCCCATGCGAACGCTCGATGCAATGCTTTGAGACCGTCCAACTCGCCGGACACGGCCCCTACGACCTTCCCGTTCTCGGTGTAAATGCCGACTGTTTGATCCCCGTTTACCATCGATATGTAAATGGTGCGGCTGTTGTGGTCCACGGCCTGTATGATTTCAGCCAGACCGAACAGGGCCACGTTTCCGCTGACCAGGCCCGTCGCGACGTCGTCCTTACTTTGTTTGTCTCCGGTCCCTATCCGCTCGATCACTTTCGTGACTATATGGAGAATGGGTACCGGGAGTTCCGGTCTATCCGGACGGGTCCACCACGATCGGGCGGCCGGTATGAGGTTCTTTCTCGCTTGCGTGGATATTTCCGCGTCGGGGTCTCGGCTGAGGTGGCAAAGTATGATAAGGGTGTCCACAAGCGTGAACTCGGCCTGCATTGCCGCGGCCTGGAGTTTCTTATCCCGCTCGGCTTTGGCGCCGATGAACTTTGCGAGCCGGGGCCCGACCTTTACGACGAGTTTCTTGCTGCCATCTTCCATTGGCTACGGCACTCCGCCCCGGGTCCAACTTAAGAGTAAAGTACGACAAACACGTCCCAATGTTAAAGTAAAATCTTTGATTTGTCAATCCGACCTTTTGCGACGCGTTTGCTTTCAGACCAGTGCTTTTGAATATCCAGGAGGTATCCGGTATCGGGTGGACTTTCCCCCCTGATCCAAGGAACGTCGGCAATTCGGATGTGCTTAGACCTCAGACCAAGGAAGCTCTATGTGTTGATACCGGCCGTGATAGCCGCAGGGCTGACCATTGCCGGATGCGCGGCCGTCACCAAATCCGGACGACCCGGTTCCCCTTTCTTTGATTTTGACCAAGCATTTGTTCAAAGGCGCCAAGCGCCCCAGGAGTCGTGGAAAGCCAAAGGACTCCAGCTTGTTAAGGAGAAAAGGTACCACCCGGCCATCGAAGCTTTCAAGCATCATGTGGAGGACGAGCCGGAGGACTTCTTCGGATACAATGCAATGGCTGTTTGCTACAAGAATCTGCGCGACCATGCGGCGTCGATCAAGAACTATGAACGGGCGTTGGAACTGGTCGAGTCCCCGGAGGAAAAGGCCAAGGTTCTGGCAAACATAGGCAATCTGTATTTCAATGCTCACAAGCTTCAGGCCGCGCTTGGATTCCACAGAGAGGCACACGCGGAATTCGAGCGGAACCCGGTGTATTTGGTGCTTGTAGCAAGGACCTTCATGGCGCTCAAGGAATTTGAGCGGGCCCGAAAGGTACTCAAGGCCGTAGAACAGAGCGCGTCGGACATGGAAAAATACGAGAACGGAGATGACGCGGGCACCGGTTTCTACCTTGTGGCCAACTGCTATGCGGCTCTGGGACAAGAAGAGGAGGTCATAAACGCCCTGAAGCGCGCCATGAAAGCCAACCCCGGCAAGTATGCCGAACGGATAGCAACGGACCTTTCCGATGAGCAGAGCCTCTTCTTCACACTTAGGGATGATCCACGAATCAAGAGAATCCTCGATGACTACCGCAACCGGTCTTGACGCTGCCGTTCCATAAGGGGAGAAATAGGGACGGAACCTCGAAGATGCAATGGGATTATTCCATGCGCAACGCCGGCAATGGGGTTTTCATGCGACCTGTCGGCCTGTCGGCGAGTTGGTGGTTTGATTCTCCCGGTCCGGCCAATGGTTGGGACGAAGGATCACGAATAATCACACATGTCGTGTGTGGAATTCACCCATTGTAACCACCTGATTCTCTTGTGTTTGCGTCTTCCGGAAATCACGATGCGGCATTATCACTCATCACGGAGTTCGCGCATCGCGTACCTGATCCCAGCCTCATATATTTATCCGGTGATTTCAGATGGATAAATCAGCTTCTCCCTTTGTCTCGTTTTGGCCCTTTTCTTGCTCATAGTACCTGCCTGTATATGCAGGCAGAGCAACATCGGTGCCCTGACATGCATACCCGACTTCCGGATGGCTCGGCGAGGTCTTCTCACTATAAAAAGCCTGTCCCTCCCATAAGGCGTAGTGGGTATCTTCCTCGGGAAATCCGGAAGACAATCGAAAAGGAGACGGCGCACAATGGGACTAAGGAAGATAAGCGCTAAAGAACTGCTGGAGGATATCAACTTAGGGCTCGGTTACTATGCACTGATGGACAAGTATGGACTCCCCGAGGCGGCCCTGGGCGGCATGCTGTCCCGGATGACCTCCGCGGGCATGTTGACCGATGAGGAAGTGGATGAATTGAGGTCCGGATATGACATTACGCTAACGTATCTCAATCGACAAGCGAGTGATGCCGCCGGCCCTTCCGATTCCCACGACCGGGCCGATGCGTGATCAGACGGGTATTTACGGGTTCCACGGCGGGAATCGTCGCAACGAGCCGTCAAAGTGCCGAGAGTAAACCGGAGTGAACCTGCTGGACACGATGGGATATGGAAGAGGCGCATGAGACCCGACTCCATCACGAACCGGATACCCCGCAAAGTTTCCACCAGTTTTTGATCAGCCGGCACCTTCGAGTCTTCGCTGATCATTTTTGTCCATTGCGGTGAACGATTCCAGGGTTGTAAATCGTTGCGCGGAGCACATCGACGAAGCAATCTCCCACGGAATGGTCCGGATAGCGTCATTTCGCGAAGAGCGCCGCTGTTGTTCCCGCCTCTCCTGCCCGCCCATCCACAGCCGCATTGACGCACAAACAGGATGTGGTATTATTTTTGCCGACGCTTCCCGACTTACGGGTAAAATCGCGACCCTACAGAGGTGTGACAAATGGATGTTTGTCGCGTGCTGGTGGTAGACGATGAAGAGGATTTCCTGGAGACCCTCACGAAGAGGCTCAAGAAGCGTAAGCTCGATGTTATGTCGGCATCCGGCGGCAACAAGGCCATAAAATTCGTGTCCGAGAATGATGTCGATGTTGTGGTCTGTGACGTGAAGATGCCGGACATGAACGGGATAGACGTATTGAGAGAGATCAAGAAGGTCCGCCCGTCGGCGGAAGTCATAATGCTGACCGGCCACGCGGATATGGAAGTGGCCATAGAAGGCATGGAGTTGGGTGCGTTCGACTACCTCATGAAGCCGGCCGATATAGACGAACTTCTTTACAAAATACAAGATGCATTCAAGAAGAAAGGGTGCAAGGGATAGGCTGTTTCCCGGTCGTCAACGACAATAATCTACGATGAAAAGCGTGATCGGCCCAGGGCAACGGAATGGACTTATTCGACGTTCCTCTCACGAAGTCTCCATCGCGACCCCTAGCGGATAGGCTGCGTCCCGAAAGCCTCGACCTGTTCGTCGGCCAACGTTCAATTGTTGGAGAGGGCAGAATGCTTCGACGGGCCATCGAGGATGACCGGCTTTTCTCCATGCTCTTTTGGGGCCCACCGGGCACCGGTAAGACCACCCTTGCAAGGCTGATCGCAGGATTCACGCGTTCTCGCTTCGTTCAGTATTCCGCCGTAACCGTAGGGGTCAAGGATATCAGGGAGCTTGCCGATCGGGCGCGGCAGGACCTCAAGTACTCCGGGACCAGGACGGTCCTGTTTCTCGACGAGATACACCGGTTCAACAAAGCACAGCAGGATTACTTGTTGCCGAGCGTGGAAGACGGGACGGTCATTCTCATAGGCGCCACCACGGAGAACCCGAGCTTCGAGGTTAACGCGGCCTTGCTGTCCCGCCTTCGGGTCTTCGTCTTCGAACATCTCTCGTTTGAGGACTTGACCCTGATCCTCAAAAGGGCGCTAGAGGACGATGAAAGCGGCCTCGGTCGCCTAGGAGTGGAGATTGGGGACGAGGAAGCCCTGATGCTGGCGTCCCTTGCCGGAGGAGACGCCCGCACCGCGCTCAACATACTGGAAATCGCGACATTGGATGCCCACCGCTCCGGTCTTAACATCATTGAGGCGGATGGTTTGAAGGAGGCCGCCCAACGCCGGAACCTCATCTACGACAAGGGGGGGGAGGAGCACTTCAATCAGATAAGCGCGCTTCACAAATCCCTTAGAGACAGCGACCCGGATGCCGGCCTTTACTGGATGGCGAGAATGATCGAGGCCGGGGAAGACCCGCTCTACATAGCACGGCGCCTGATCCGGTTCGCGAGCGAAGATGTAGGCTTGGCTTCACCGCGAGCACTCGAGCAATGCATCGCGGCGTACCAGGCCTGCCGCTTCATAGGGCTGCCGGAATGTTCGACGGCCCTTGCACAGGCGGTGGTATTCCTCGCCACCGCCCCGAAATCCAACGCGCTTTACGCGGCGTACAACGCGATTCGGAACGAGATCAAACGGTCCGGCCACCTGCCGGTCCCTTTACACGTGAGGAACGCTCCCACCCCGCTGATGAAACAACTCGGCTACGGGGACGGTTACAAATACGCGCACGATTTTCCCGATGCCGTGGTGGACCAGGAACACATGCCGACGGAACTCAAGGGTCGACGGTTCTATTTTCCCACCGATAGGGGATTTGAGGCGGGAATATTGGAACGCGTCAAGCGCCCGGACGGAGAAAAGTCGTAGACGACATGTAAACGGCGACGAGACTAGGTGACGCTCCTTGAATTTTGCGGCAAAGCCGGCCCGGCGGAACCTAAAGTAACGTAGGGGCGGGGTTTTTCCCCGCCCGCCGTCGGCATCCAGGGAACGGGCGGGGATAAACCCCGCCCCTACGGAGGTTTGTTTCGATTTACTCAACCGTTCAGGGTTCCCGCAATTCTCAACGCGTGACACGATAGGTTCCCTCAATCTCTCTTCAAGCTTGGCCGACTTTTTCCCATACATGAAGACAACTTCAAGGAAATACCGTATTAGGCGCGGAATCGCGTTGGGTCGCGGTATGGAATCGAATGAGCCGGGAGATGTTATTGCGTCATTATAACAAGAGTTTTTGAAGAGGGAGTGCCTGGGTCCTCCGGCGATCTCATCAACGGGTCATTGAGCGGGAAGTGGGGGGCGTTCCGGCAAAGTGAGGGCCTTGGGTCCCAAGGGTTGGGAGGGCGACTTGAGGCGAAACGTGTTTATCAGGTCGATACATGTGGGGTCCGATACCAATTGTCGGTCGCGGAGCAGGTCGATTCTCCGTCTCTTTGCCTCCGGCTCCGCCTTCAGGAACGACGGGTCATTGACTAGGTCCCTCCAGGCCGGCAGCTTTTCGAATTCACGTCTGGTAACGTGAGAGATGAGGCCCAACTTCTCAAGATCGCGCAATCGTTCCAACTGTTGGTTTGGTATGCCTTTTGCGTACTCGGTATCGAGCGCCAGCGCTTCCGCGGCCAAAATCTGCTCCGTGGGCACTCGGTAGTGCCAGCTCACAAGACCGTCGTCCATGAGCTTCTTCAGCGCTTCAAGGGCCTCTATCGGCTGTTTGTGGGTATTGCTTTCGTTCCCGGATATAACCCCGCCGGCGTACATTCGGGCGTATTCAAGGGCCACCGTCCAGTCGAGCAGGTTGTCTCGGTTTAGGGCCCCGAGCATTTGCAGTCGAACATGAGGAGACGCGGTGCGGTATTCCGGCTTTCGCACAAGGTACTCGGCGAGGAGCATTCGATTAAGGTGGTCCCGAGGTATTCTCAGATTGCGCAATTTTTCGTCGTTGGACAGACCGGACCATCTCCTGAGCCTTTCCAACGGGTCCGGCGCCTCTCTCAAATACTGATCGGACCAATCCCTGATAAAGAAGGCCATATCCTCATGTTTTAGCCGCTTGGAACCGAGCATGTGGGCTGCGACGTAAAGCTTGCCGAGAGCGTCTTTGTTCTTGAAGTGCGGTGACTCCACGACGCCCAGGAGAACGTCGAACGAGTCGAAGGGGTGACCGGTCGCAGGAACCAAACATATGAGTAGGACGAGTGCCGACGGAAAGAGCGATGCGAGGACCCGGCGCGGTGCCTTCTTGTCGGCACGCCGGCTGATGGGACCCGGCGCGGTGCCGTCGTGCCGCAGAGGCACTCCACGCCTCTTCATCGAACATAACCCGCTTGTCTCTGCGCGGCGCGTCGAAGCCGATGCGGAGCCTTTCGACCGGATCACGGACATGGATGCCGGCGAAGCGGACAAGGGTATGAAGCCTTCGCGAGCGGCATGCCTCGGCCGACTTGAAGGACGAAAGCCGGGGGATTGAGACGGCGAGCGATGCATATTCAGGACCGGCGACGACACTACGGAACCTCGGCTTACTAAACTCACGCGAACCTTGCCGTGAGTCCCTTATTCTCTGCGGCGAACCGGCCCACCACATGGAACCAGATGAAATTAGCATAAGCGAACACGGCCCCCATAAGGAGTCCGGCTACGACGAATCCCGCGATCGGGACCTCCGCCAAGAATACCCCGGCAATGGTAACCCCCATGCAGGCCAACCCGGCGGCTGCGGAGAACGAGGCCAGCATCAAATAGGGGGTCCCCCCTCCGCCGACTATTCCAATGAAATTGAGGGGGTTCATGGCGCGCCCCAAGTTGCCGGATGATGCCAGGACCGCCAAGCCTGCCGGAACGACGAAAAGAAGGCCCAAGAAAACCACAACGGTGAGGACCATCGTTACATATCCCCACATCGCCATTGAGTTCAAGAAAAACATGATCGTCAGGATCAACAGTATAGCCACCGGCGTCAATGAAAACACGGCAAGCACGGCGAATACCTTTGCCCCTTCAATCAAGATTTGCGGCAGGGCCCCAAAATTCCAGTCCGGAGGCGGCTCCTGGGGTTGTTCCATACTTTGACGCATGAGAGAAGACAGGTACCCGTACAGCAGGACCCACCCTATTATATTGACGGGGAGACCAATGAGGAAATCGAAGCAAAGCACGCTGGAAAGCACAAAGGCCGTACCGAAGAAAATAGCGAACGGCATCCATTTTCCCCCACCAATCGGATAAGGGAGAATGTTCCCTAGATCCTGGAAGAAAGGCGTTCCTTCGTATGCTCCTTCTTCCTCGTCC
>JAZDOF010000834.1:0-2549 GCA_043799015.1 Pseudomonadota bacterium
CGTCCCGCCCTTATATGTAACGATGGGACCGTTTCCGAAAAGGTTTAAGTTTTCGGCATAAAGGAATCGAACCCGAAAACGACCGCCCGTCGGCCCTATTATAGCGGTTGCCGAAATTAATGTCCGTTTGAGGGCTCGGACATCGTCTTAGCTTCTGACGGTAAATCCCCCCTACCCCCCTTTACAAAGAGGGGGTAATCATGCGTCCTCATGGGGCATTTTGGCCCCCCCATACCGGGCTCCCGGTAAAGGGGGGGTGGGGGGGATTTGGCTGTTTCGGACAAAACTTTTGGCAACCGGTATAACCCTCCTATGACGTTTCTTGGCTTGTCCGGCCGGCCAACACGTCCTGGACCGCTTTCGGCAAAAACGACAACAGATCGGCAATGGACGAAGCCGGGGTGGGTTGGGCAAGACAACCCATAACCCGATTGATCTCGGCGCCTAGTGTGGCGGCTTCCGGGATGGTCCTCCCACTGTGAATCAGTGCCGCGACTATTCCGGTCAGGGTGTCGCCGGTACCGCCTATGGGCTCCATATTCGGCACGCAGGGCTCGTGGATTTCGGCGATGATGCCGTCCTTGGAGGCCGTAAGGTCCCGCCTCCCTTTGACCAGAAGGTAACGGGCCGCGTTTTCATGCTCGTACGCCCTTTGGATGAGCTCCGGCACGCGTTCCTCTTCTTGAAGCAGAAAACCGCGAGTGTAGAAAGGGTGAGGCGCGGATTCATCGGCCAAGAAGGCCATCTCTCCCGCATCCGGGGTGAAGAGGTCGTATGAAGATGCAAAGCCGCTCATTTTGGCCACATACATGTAACCCGCATCGGCAACCAACAACGGCCGGGACGGTAAATCGTCGATCTTCATCAGGACGCGATTGTGCCCGTCCACATCCGGTTGGAGGTAGTGGAACACTATGGTTCCCTCGTACCCATGCGTGAGCACCGACACGAGGTGATCATAAACCTGTCCGCTGCCGTCGCCTCGACCTATGTCCCCGGCCACAAGCGCCACGGGTTTTTCCAGGCCGAGGGCTTCCGCGACAAGACATGCAGCCCCGATCAGCGCAGGGGTTCCCCTCAACATGGGAACACTTTCCCGACCCAGATATACCTTGCCGTTCGTCAGCCGGCACTCTTCCAACGTCCTAGGGAACCCTTCATACGGGACCGTTCCCACTATCATAAACGGCATTGCCGCTCCATTTCTTCATAGGCAAGCTGCAAGGCGTATCCGCACAGAGTGCTCCCCAGCGTTCGCGGCTGAGGGGCTTCGCTGAGGGCTTTGCCGACCAGTCGTTCCGCAAGATAGGGAACGTCCGGACATCCCCCGCCGGAAATGTTGACGATCCTCAAATCGCGCTTGTCCACCGTGATCTTCATGTTCGCGACCCGCACCATGAGATGGTCTCCGAAGTCCTTTACATGGCACAAGCTTACCGGCTCAAGTGCAGGGTCTTCAAGGACAATTACTTGAAGCGGTCTTATCTTGGCCTTCTCCAGTATATGTGAAACCTGAAGGCCGAGCACTATCGGGAATTCGACGGCCAGGTCGCAGCCGGTGCGGACCTGCGGAGGGGGCCCTTTGACCGAAACTTCGATTCCGGCCTCCTTCAGAACCGTTTCAGCCTTGATGACCTCGCCGGTGTGCTCGAATATCAGCAGTCCCAGATCGGAAACACCTTTGTCCGGTTGGTCGGCCTTGGACCCGTACTTCCGCAGAGCCCCCAGCACAGTATTCAACAAGTTCATGATCGTCTCAACAGCAGTCTATATTCTTCAGCTTCCTCACGAATGTCCGCAAGTTCCCAGCCCTCCTTTGCCGCTGCGCGACCGACGTTTTCCTTGCTCACTTCATTGTCCACCAACACTTCCAGCTCGCCCGTTTTCATTTCTCTCATCTTGGACAACGCCATGAGCACCGGCTGAGGGCACGACAAGCCTCTCGCGTCGACTTTCCCTTCCATTCTTCTCACCTCCTTATGCTCCCACTCTCTTAATATTGGTTAATCCGACATAGAGGCAAGTCACCAGTGTGACGACAAGGCCGGCAATTCCGTGAGGTCCTATTCCCATGGGAGAACTCGCAAGACCGAAGTTGTGGGCAAACGCGGCTCCCACAATCATCCCGAAAACGAATACGGCCGCGTCTCCATCGCCTTCACCGGACATGAAGAGTTGTCTTCCGGGACACCCACCGGCAAGAGCGAAAGCGAGGCCGGCAACCAGCATGCCTGCAAAATTCCAGAAACTTTGCATATGGGCGACCGGCTGCTCGGCAAAACCCGGCTTGAACTGTCCCAACGCGAGATTCGTCAACCAGGCCCCGACAAGAAGTGCAATGAACCCCATGAATAAATGCGCGTGTCGAAAGAGGATAAGGTCTCTTATGGCGCCCATGGTGCAAAAACGACTTCGCTGTGCGACAAAGCCGACCACTAAACCGACTACGATGGAAACAAGAAACGGCGCATGCTGTGATCCGGGCCCCTGGAGGCTGTAGAAGAGCACACCGCTCTTTGGGTCGTTGGGTATCTGGGGATAAAGCAAGG
>JAZDOF010000837.1:0-2774 GCA_043799015.1 Pseudomonadota bacterium
GAACCTGATTACTTGGGGGCCACCGCGGTTAAGATGAGCGGGCTGGAGTTCCTTGCCGGCATGGAGGCCGAAAGGGTGCTCATAATTGCCGATGCATGCTATGCCGGCGGCTTTTCGGGCATGAAGCCGAAGGCGGTGCCGCCTCCTCCGCAGCAGTTCCTCCGTGACGTCCGCAACTCCTCGGGCACCGTAATAATTACTTCGGGGCAAAAAGGGCAGCTTTCATGGGAGATTCCCGGACTCCGCAACAGCGTTTTCACGCACAATTTGATCGAGGGGCTCAAGGGTAAGGCCGATCATGATCGTGACGGCGTGGTGACCCTCAACGAAGCCTATCAGTACGCCTATAACCAGACAAGGACGGACACGAAAGGACATCAACACCCGCAGTTCGAAGGAAAGATCGTCGGGGCTTTTCCCTTGGCCTATGTGGGGCCGCCCGTTTCGCCCGCCACATTGCGGCAGCAAATGCTCACCGCGGCCAAGGACGGGACAACGGCAAGGGTGGAGGAGATCCTCGGATACTGGGTGGATGTGGACGCGCGGGAGGACGATAACAATACTCCTCTAAGGATTGCCGCCGCGAATGGAAAAACGGATGTGGTCAACCTCCTGCTCTCCCACGGGGCCGATGTGGAATCGCGAAACGAGACCCGGTACACCGCGGTGGCCCTGGCGGCCGAGCGAGGGCACACGGAGACCGTGAAGCTCTTGGTAGAGCACGGGGCCAAGATAAACGTTAAGAATTCCCAAGGATTCACCCCCCTTGCCCTTGCTTGTGTGAGAGGACGTACGGCGGCCGCGGAGTTTCTGCTGTCGGTCGGGGCAAGCGCCAAAAGCAGGTCGGAAAAGGGCGAAACCGCGCTGATCATGGCCGCGTCCGAAGGTCATACGGCACTGGTGAAGTTGCTGCTCGAAAATGGGGCGGACATACACGCTCAGGACCCGGACGGCGCAAATTCTCTGATTCGTGCGGCCCGCAGGGGCCAGAAGGCCGTGGTGGATTTTCTCCTTGCACAAGGAGCAAAGACCAAGCCGAAAAGCAACCTGGAAAGTGAAAGGCGACTGATACGCTCCTGTCTGGCCAACGACCTCGATGAAGTCAATCGTCTCCTTGCGGAGGGAACGCCGGTGAACGCGGAGACGATATCGGGCGACACTCCTCTCAGTTTGGCCGCCGGTCTGGGGCACGTAAAGCAGGCGGTAATGCTCATGTCGAAGGGTGCGGACGTGAACCGAAGGATCGGCGCACACACCGCCCTGACCATGGCGGCCCGGAGCGGTCAACCAAAAGTCGTGGAAGCCCTGATAAAGGGCGGGGCACAGGTGAACCCCTCGGACCCGGAAGGCGATTCGGCCCTTCTCTATGCGGTGAAGTTCGGTCACAAGGAAGTGGTTCAGATGCTCTTGGACCATGGGGCCGACCCCAATGCGGGGCGCAAGAACGGGCGCATTCCGCTCATACCGGCTGCGGAGGCCGGAAATGTCCCCATGGTGCGAAGCCTGATTCAAGCGGGCGCTGCTGTGGATGCCGTGGATGAGGAGGGAAACGGCCCGCTTATCGTTGCGGCGGGAAGCGGGCGACTGGATGTGGTTAAGTTGCTGTGCGACCGTAAAGCGAACATCGAGATTGCAAACGGCATGGGCCGCACTCCTCTCATGACGGCCGTTAAGGGAGGCCACGCGGCGGTAGTGAAGGAGTTGCTCGGTAGGGGCGCGGACCTGGCCCCGAAAGACTGGGAAGGCAGAACGGCCTTGGCGATTGCCCTGGAAACGGGCCGTAAGAATGTTTTCGATCTGATCTCCTCACGCCTTACCGAGGCTTCGGTCGCGGGTTTCTGACTCGAAGCCCCGCGGCGTGGACCGTACAACCCAAGTGGGGGCTTCCGCTCCGGGGCGGGAGTGTCGAGACCACGGATGTAACCATTCACTCTTGTGGGGCAGGCTTTCCAGCCTGCCGTGATCGCACTAAGGAAATTCGCAGGCTGGAAAGCCTGCGCCACGTTGAGATTGGAATTTCCCGCCCGTAAGTGAATGGTTACCCACGGATCGTGGTTGATATTGACTTGTCCGTCCAACGAGTGTATGAAATTACACGCATCTTCGGTGCCGTCGCGCGCAACGACCTGGGACCGGAGATCACACCCAATGCGCCCGTAGCTCAGTTGGATAGAGCAACGGACTTCTAATCCGTAGGTCACAGGTTCGAATCCTGTCGGGCGTGCCAAAAAAAATCAAGAGGTTAGCCAACCGTGGCTAACCTCTTTTTGCTCAGGGATATCTCAGGGATAACCACGCCGTGGTATAGGCTTTGGAGCCCCCCTTCCCCGGACTTGAGGCTTGAGTCGGCCTTCAAAGGGAGATCGCGGTGAACGGTTACAATTGAGGAATACAAGGTGACTCACGGGGAAGCTTATTACATGACGACATCGTGCTCATACAGGATCGTGGCCGAGGAGACTCTCTTTGAACACAGCGTCCGGTTGGTTGAAGACAACGAGGGCGGATACCACTTGCAGAAGATTTCAGCCGATTGCAGGACGATCCTCTCAAGCGCTTCGATCCACAGCGATCCATGTGTGCTCGCTGAGGCCAAAGACCTGTTTCCGGACTTCCTACCATTCGGTGGAGTTCCTGTAGACGCAACTTAGTATCTCCGGTGCAGGAGGCTCTGTTCCGGTAGCGAAGTCGGATGCGGGAACGCGCTTCCGACTTCTTACGGCAATGCTCGTAACCCTTCAGTCTCGTGGGGCAGGCTTTCCAGCCTGCCTATT
>JAZDOF010000856.1:0-2540 GCA_043799015.1 Pseudomonadota bacterium
CCTGATCCCCAACTATATCATCGACGTGATCCGCCCGCAGGCCGCCTTGGCCTCGGTGCCGGTCATTGGCTCGATGATGACCACTCCGGTGGGCATCATGGGCCTGATGTTCACGGCCGGTGCCATCGGCCGTTATCTTGGTTCGCTCTGGGCCAGCGGCCCCAAGGGCGCCAAACGCATCAAAAATTGGGGGCATAAGACCCTCTACTGGGCGGCGGGCTTGAGCGGACTCTCCTTTTGGCTGATGCTTATCCCGACGTTCTTTGTCGCCCCGGCCGGGGCGGCGGGGGTGGCCGCGATGTCTATCCCGCTTTTCGCGGGTTCCATGGCGATCCTCCTATCCTCTCAGTTCCTGGTCTCGCTCCTCGCCACACCTCTGGGCATCGCCATGTCGCCCGTGCGCAGGAATCAAATCCCCGATGACATGGTGGGCAAGGTCAGCGCGGCATTCACCATGGTCGATGTGGGCCTGATGGCGGCCGGGGCCTTGGCGGTAGGCATCCTCATCGACTTGGTCCCCATCCAGACCGCCGTCATCCTGATCGCCATCGCGGTCACCTTGACTTCCATCCTCGAATTCTTCACGCCGGGTTGGCTTAAGAAGATAAACCCCGAGGGCTGGGAGCACGGGGAGAAGTCCGGCGCCGGCAAGAAGTCGGCCTTCCTCACGGACACGCGGTCCTCGGCCGCCTACGCCTGATCGCGACTCATAGATAGTTACTCCTGAAAAAGTATCCGCCCCGGGGCGGGTAGACCAGCGTGGCCGACGGAGCCGCGGATTCGTCGCCGACTTCTTCAGTGGCGACTCGCAGCATTTTCCAATCCAAGAATGAGCCTGAAGGACGTTGAAGGTTCGTTGTAGTTTCTGGGACCTTTCTCCTTGCCGTTGGCGTTGTTGTTTGAAGAGAAGAAGTGAGCCGTCATCGGCCGTTCCTTTCTCTTTTGCTTCTTTTCTCTTTGTGAGTACTGTGGATAGCGGTGGATTGTGTGGACAAGCCCGTCCCCCCGAGCTTCTTGAATAGCCTCTCCTTGGCCCCCTGCATCACCCTTGCGAACTCGTTGTCCGTCTGCTTGGCCGCGATCCTGTCCAACGCCTCCAGGTTGACGCCCTTGCGTAGATACTCATCTGGCTCCGATTCGCGGGATCTGGCGGCATTCACGAGCGATTTGAGCCGTTCGTGCGGCGTCTGATAGATCTCATACTTCTTGCTGCGCTTTCCCTTGTCGTCGACGGTCACCGTCGCAAAGCCGCAGGGCCGGTGGAAGTTAAGATACGTATTAAAGTACTCCATGTAAAACCGATTGATCAGGGGCGCGTACTTTTGCTCGATGTACGAATGGCCCATGTGTTTGCGGATCACGCTCCCATTCTTGCCCTCCACCAGGGCATTGTCATTGGTCCGTCCCGAGCGGGATTTTGTCTGCTCGATCAGGAGTTTGTTGAGAAGCGTTGCGGTCAATACGTTGATGTATTCGCTTCCGTTGTCCGAGTGAAACCCTAGGATCACGAACGGGAACGCCGCTAGCGCTTCTTCCAGAATCATGAGCAGATGTGCCTCCGAGATCGTTTCCACGCACACCACGATTTCCCATTGCGTGACCGCATCCACCAAGTTGATGTGATAGACGCCCTTCTTACCGTTCAAGTCCCCTTGGTGGACAGTATCCACGCGGATGTAGCCGGGCCGACCCTGAGGCTCGGGCTTGCGCCTGATCCCGATGGCGTTTGAAACGCTCTTGGTCCGGACGAAGGTTTGCGCCCGCAAGCGGTACGTGCGGCTGCCTCTCAAGTTGTATATGTGAGACGAGGAAATGCCGCTCAACCGCTCGAATCTCTTATTCCCGTAGACCTTGTACTGCCGCTCCAGGATCCTTCTCGTGGCCGGGCCGGACAACCGCTCATGCAGGTTGTCGGTCTGGGCCAGTAGTTCGTGATCGAGGACCGTGTATTTCACCGCGAAGCGTTTGCCGCCGCCGTAAGACGTCTTGATGGCGTCGACGAGAAGTTTCTTCAACACAAGACGTGTCACCTGGGCGCGGGAAATCCCGCTCATGCGCTCGATATAGGCTTTCACCAGACCCTTGCCCTTCTTGGCCAGACGAAAGTAGTCAAAGCGCTTTAGGACCTCTTCTATCCAGCCGTAGCGCTCTTCCCGGCTCGCCCCCTTGAACTCGAGCTCCCCGGGCGATTCCAAAACCGACCGGATCTGTTCCAGCGTCGTTATTTGCGCGTCGTCCATGATTATCGTCATGGACCCAGATTACCACACCCACGATCAACTGCTCCCAGGAGCCCCGTTCAGGCTCATACCTCGTTGGAAACACACCTCCTTCAGGCTCAGACCTCATTGGACAAGTCTGGGGCCTCCGTTCCCCAGGCTATTATGGTAAAATAAACTATCCACGGGCGGGTCCGAGCAATAGGGGGTTCGTTATTATGGCCCAAGACATAGAAGGAAGCTTCGATATTCTGAGGATAGAGGGGACCGATGTCCTCGCTGTCGAAACCGTCGATATCGGCGGCTTTTCAAAATCCTATC
>JAZDOF010000699.1:0-2647 GCA_043799015.1 Pseudomonadota bacterium
GATCATACGAAGCGTTACGGACGATTGCATCCTGATGGTTTGTGTTGCACAATCCTCACGAAATGCGACCTACATTGGGGCGCATTCATTCATCCGCACCAAGAACGCACGCTGACGGTTCGGGAGGCGGCAAGGCTGCAAACATTTCCGGATCATATTCGTTTTATGGGGTCTCGGATGGAACAGTTCCGGCAAGTGGGAAACGCTGTCCCCCCATTATTGGCAAAGGCCGTCGCCCAGGCGATTGCGAAAATGCTACGAATGGGAGGCAAAGTGGAGACCTCAATCCTTGCCTATTGATCCGACCTCTATCATTGTCGAGATTCTTGGCGAACCATCGACTGAGATGCGTAATCCCGTAAATGTGGATTACGCTTGTCCCTTCATCAACTCGTCATGCGTAAAACGGAGCCATCGCATTGAAGGGCCATACCCGGTTTGCACAATCAAGCGACGGGAGGATTTTGTATGTGTTTGTCCAAAGCGATTTTATCAAGCACCCCTTCTTCAGGACGTACTTGAAAACTGTTGGACAAGTGAGCGACCAGAAAATCCGCGTATCGCTTACGAAGTTTCGATGAAAGGATTTGGCAAGGTCGATTTCGTGGTTGCTGACATCGACCCCACAGCGCAGTCAGTGCGTAATTTCATTAGTGTCGAACTACAAGCAGTTGACCTGACGGGGTCGGTTGAACCGGCATACAACGCCGTGCTGAATAGTACGCTCTTAGAAAAACGGCCCAGCCATGGAATCAATTGGGCCAATGTCCGAAAGCGGTATGTCAGCCAATTGATAAGCAAAGGGTTTTTTCACCACCATTGGAAAACCAAAATGGTGGCTGTCATGCAATCGGTTCTTTACGCGGAGTTTAGGAAGTTCATTCAATTTGACGAGTTGGTTCCCGAGCAAGGCAACATTGTATTCATGCTGTACGATTACGAACCGGACCCGACAGCACCGAATCAGCATCTTCGATTATCACTGAGTCGCGTTGTAGCAACGAGTCATAATAGCCTGATGATGGGTTCGCTCTACAGGACCCCTCCGCCGCGTGCAGAGTTTTGCAAGAAAATTCTGGCGTTTCTTAATAGGTAGAACCGAACCATGCCAAAAACGCCCCGCCTCAAGCGACTTGCTCTCCACCCTCTCAAACCGGAAGAAGCCCTAGCGGCTTTCATGCAGGTCGATCCGGCCAAGGTGAAGGCGGGGATGCGAAAGCTACGCCGAAAGAGGGGCAAGGCGGCTGCTTTGCCAAAGGGATAATTCCGTTTCTTTTTGAGGAATCAGTGACTTGAGAATACATCCCGCCGCCCAGGCAATTCCCGCAATGCTGCCCGATGAGTACATCGCGCTCAAGGCGGACATCGAAGCTCGCGGGCTGCTCGTGCCGATCGAAACGCACAACGGGCAACTACTGGACGGCCGACACCGATTCCAGGCGTGCAAGGAACTGGGAATCGAGCCGGACGTGGTAGAGGTGACGCTGAACGGCACGTCCCCTGCCGAGTACGTCTGGTCGGTCAACGGGATTCGACGGCACCTGACGCCCAGCCAACGGGCGGCCGTGGCGGTGGAACTGCTGCCGGAATTCAAGAAGGCGGCGAAAGAAAGGCAGGTACGCAAGCCGAAATCTGTTCCGGAAAAAATTCCGGAACAGGACAAAGGCGAAGCCCGCGATCAGGCCGCCGCGTTGGTGGGCGTCAATCCGCGGTATGTGTCCGACGCAGAGAAGATCAAACGCGAGTCGCCGGGAGAATGGTTCAAGCTCGGGGCACAGCTCTACTTTTACGGATGGGCAAATGCCGAAGAAACCGAGTTTGCAAAGTGGTTTCTTATGGACATTGCCAAGTACAAGATGCTGGTAGAACAGAAAGGTGGGCTAAGCAAACTTGGCAAATTGCGGCAGAATCAAAGGCATGGCAGAGCCAGCTTCTACGCAATTCCGGTCAAAGCGTTGATGCCTTGTTTTGTAACGGACTACAGACGAGTGAGCATTCCGCGACCCGGCTTCCGGTGACTCGGGGGGTGGACTGCGGCTACTCCACCCCGGACACTGAAGCCCCTGTTTGGCAATCAACGCCGCCGGGAGATGGTGCGAGGACCACAGACTCGCGGGTTCCCCCCGACAGCCGAGGCCGGTGGAGCGCACGAGTGCAGGTACAGCGAGCAGGGAACTACTCGAAAGCCCTCAACCCTCCGGAGATCCCGGGGGGATGGCATCCTTCGGGCGTCTGGTTGGCGATGGGAGTGCAGCGGACGGAAAACTACTGCGGTTGCAAAAAGGGGTCTTTGCGCCAACGCGGAAAAAAGAACATGACGAAAGCCAACTGGATCACCGTCGCAAAAGATCGCCCTTGTCCAGTATGCGATCGCCCCGACTGGTGTGGCATTTCGGCAGATGGAACCGCAGCCTGCTGTATGCGAGTCGAATCAAGGAAGCCAGTAAAAAACGGCGGCTGGGTTCACCAGCTCAGCGATCCCTTGCCAGCCGTGCCGCCGCCCAAACCGAAAGCCCTTGTCGACGACGTGGCCCAGGATGCACGGTGGAGGCCGATCATCGAACGAATGGCAAACTGCGACGCTGCCCACATCGAAAGGTTGGCCGTCCGCCTGGGTGTCTCGCGGGCGTCGCTCGAAAGCCTTCGC
>JAZDOF010000960.1:0-6104 GCA_043799015.1 Pseudomonadota bacterium
CGGTCGGGAGGTGCTGACCTTTCTCGGAAACAATCCGCGTTACCGCTATCCCGCGTTGCTCCTAACCGTTCTGATAGAGGAAGAGGACTCTACGCCCTATTGGTCTCTTCATTCACCGGATGCGATGGAGCGCAATTCCACTTGCTTCAAAGGCCTTTTCCCGGCTCTCCGGAGCATTCCGCCGGGCAAGGTGGAATTCTCACCGGACGAGTTGTTGGAGCAGTCGGAACAGACGGACAAGGACGACAGTCGGGGCTTCTAAGTTACGGCCAAATCGGTATTTGTCGCGCGGCCTCCAACTCGGCCGTACGGTTGACCCGGAGGCCTGGAACCACCCCCCCTACACGTTCCCGAAACGATGCAGGGGGGTGGTCCTCTTTTGGGGTTGACGAAACCAAACCCATTGGGCAGGCTTGATCCGAGTGAGGGATCACTTACCTTCCGGTCGGACTTCTTGAGGTAAGCCGGCCGCCAGGCAATAGGAGGCAACGCGATGGTCCGGAAAAAGACGCAAAGAAATTTGGGGAGGCTCGAGCAAGTGCTGGCGGAGGCCCAACGCAGCCGGGAACTCAGATCGGTCGCCTACAGGGACCAGGCCCTAAAACTGTTCCCATGGATTTGCGCCCGGTGCGGCAGAGAGTTCTCCGGGAAGAAGCTTCAAGAACTCACCGTCCACCACAAGGACCACAACCATGACAATAATCCTCCCGACGGCAGCAATTGGGAACTACTCTGCGGTTACTGTCACGACATGGAGCACGCGCGTTTCCTGGATGAAGGGGGCTACGATGATTCCAAATCGTTTGGTACCCAAGACTCGCATTCTACGTACAAGCCTTTCGCCGGCCTCCAAGAATTGCTGAAGGATAAGAAGAAGTAGATTTCCCCTGAACAGGCTTACCGACACGAATCCAGGCGGGTCATCATCTTCGGCAGCCGTCTCCTTACCGATCCGCTCGCGATCGTATTGTTCATGGGTTCCTACAGACCGGATGGCCATCCTTTGTTTGTCGCAACGGATCTCAACCACCCAACTATGGCGGTTGCCCCTTATGTTGAAGACAGTCCTGTTGTGCCCCCCGTTCTCGGAATTCTCAACTTCCGGCCCCCTCCGGCCCGGGCATCGACACTTCACCAACGAACGAGCCGGGAAAATCCCAAACGGGGGTCACCGAGTACGGGGCAAGGGGCCCCTCCTTCAACTCATTCCAATACTGAATCGGGAAAGCTGCGAAAACCTTCCGTCCAGCCTTCAAGTGGAATTCCACCAACTTAGGTAAATCCTTGAACTTGTCCTGACCGGGGAGCGCGATTCTAACGCGGTCTTTCTCGATAAGTCGCATGAAGGGGTCTATATACGGTGCGGTGAAGAAAATGGAATTTTCCGGCACCACCTTGAGAATCATGCCTCCGTAGGAGTAGTTCGTAACTCGCTGATTGCGGTGCAAAGGATAGTCGTACGAGAATGCCACGACAGCCGACCATGTGAGTGCCATAACAAGGGCTACGGCAGCCGGCTTCCTCATGAGGGGCGCCGTCTCTTCCGGAAACAGCTCTCCGCAAAGTGCGAACAACAAAACTGCCAGGGCAACCGGCAGGGGGGTGAAAAGGAGGCCCAATTCTTGGTTTCGAAAGGCCGGCTGGATCCCTAATACCGTCAGAACATAAAGACAGACGGCCGGTACCGCCGAGGCCGCCAGCAGGGTCGGCGTCAACCGGACATCCCAACGCGTCTGCATGTGGCGTATGGCGTACGCGGTGAGGATCGACGTGAACGGTAAGACCGGCAGGAAGTACCGGAGGTTCAAGCTCAATCCTCCATGGTCCTTCATATATGAAAAGAACCCGATCACGCACGCCGGCACCAGGAACAGCAGCGACAAAGCAGGAGCGTCTTCTTTCCTCCTAACCAACCCGACCAAAGGAAGGACCAGGATGGTCAGGTAGGGCATACTTTGCAGAAAAGCCTTTTTCATCCCGCCGAGGTATACTAGTCCTCCCGCCGCGGTTCTTCGCAAGGAAGGTTCCCACAGGTTGGGGTCCACCGTTCTCAGGTCCACAAGCATCATGTATGCCCCGGCAATGACCTTGTGAAGCAGATCGCGGGTTTGGGGCAAAGCGACCACCAAAACCAGACACGCGAATCCCGCCCATGCCATGGGCCGTATGTGCCGCTTGACTCGTTCGATTACCGTCGGACGGCTCAGTGTCCAGGTGACGGCCACGGCCGCCAGAGCCGTACCCACCAACAGGTAAGGCAACTTATACGTGTGGCCGGTCATTGAGGTGCCATAGGAAAAAGGGCTCAAAACGCCGAACTTGATGTAATTCGTTATGCTCAGGATCGCCAACCCCGGAAGTACCGCCAAAGCGACCGCCGCCGCATGCCGGGGCATCCAGGGGCGAGCATATAGAAAGGGCAAAATGATGCAGGGAATCACAAGGAACGCGTCCATTCTGATGCCCGGCGCGAATCCTGCGGTCAAGCCGGCTGCCGCCGCCCAGAATAGAGACCTCGATGAGGCCGCCTCGTCCCAATAGGCCCTAACCATGAAATAGAACGAAGCTGTAACCAGAAGGACCGCCGTCGAATGAGGCCAAGCGCTTTGAGAATATTCCCAGGAAAAACCGGCTAGAACAAGTATTAGGCATGAATTGAGAGCAAGGTCCCTATCCCCGAAGAGGCGGCGGGCTATCCCGAAGCAAAGCGCCACGGTACCGACAAACGCCGCGGAGTTTACCAGAAACAGCCCGTAGAATCCCCAGACCAGGTAGAATGGCATCGCGACGACGGGAAAAAGGTATGGGTATTGCGACACAGGACGACCCGAATGAATCCGCAGGAACCTATGAGTCAATTCCCACGAGGGGAACTCCTGGTACCCGGTCCATACTTCCAGGCCCCCGGTTGCGGCAAAGCTTTTCATCATGTAGTGATAAATCGCCTCATCGATACTGATGTATCCCGGAACTGTTACGAGAAGGGTTATGGCGACGTGTACGGCACCTAGGGCGAAGAGGATGACAAGCTTGGGGTCGAGGTGATGGGGCCTCTCTTGGTCTTCCCATCCGCGTGCATGGTTTTCGCCGCGGTCGTTCTCTTCAATTTTCCCTGAGTTCATCGGGCGGGCCGTCTCCTTTCCTACCGTGACGATCTAGGATACCTCAGTTGCCGGGCTAAAGAAAAGCACCGATGAGCATGTGCCGGCCGAGAGTATTCCCGGACCTTGACGTAACGGACCCTGTGGCGGATACTTGTGCGGGACAAGGTTCCGTCCTACGGACTTTGACGAGTCCCTGTGCCGTTTTCGAGCCCTGATCCTGCTTCAGCGGACCCATGCGGCATACGAACGGATATTACTTCCGCCGGCCGGTATGTAAGGCGCCATGAACCGACGCGATTTCTTAATAGGGTCATTTGCTTTGCTGGGAGGCATGGGGGGCGCTTCGGGCGGCGCACGAGCGGAATCCACCTCCCCTGTCGGCCGACAGGCCGACTCACGCCCGAAAGCCGCGATAGTCGGCGCCGGTGTTGCCGGATTGGCGGCTGCCCGCTATCTGGGGGAAAAAGGTTGGGATGTGGACGTTCTGGAAAGAGACGACCACATAGGGGGGCTTTGCTCTACCCTCGTGATCGAAGGCTTTCGTTTCGATCTCGGACCCCATATTTTCAGCCGTCTGATAGGGGGCCTCGTTCCGTTCAAACCGGGGGATCTTTGTCCAGCCGCGTTCACGGAGGCCTTTCTGATGGACGGCAAGCTGAGGAGGTTTCCGGGGGACCTCTTGACGCCGTCCTTCATCTTCGACCTGTCGCTCACTCTGGCCAAGAACACTTTCAACTCCGACCGTCTGAAGGCGGCTCGTATGGAAGACCTTGCCGAGGCAAGCTATGGCCCCAAGGCTAATAATGAAATCTTCAAACCACTGCTGGAAAAATGGTGCGGGGCACACTTGGAGGATCTGGACCCACGCTATTTTGCGGGACGCATGCATAGCAGGCTCGAAGCCGCATGGCTCAAGACCCATTTCTGGAAGATGGCGGACCGGTTAACGAAAAAGAGCGATACTCGAACCACGGAGCAAGCGGCCGGTTCTTCCGAATCGATTGACTGCGGAGTGGGTAACATAACCGAAGCACCGGGGTATTCGGGCCGGATCGGAGCTAGAATCGTACCTGATCGACTCTCGGAAGCCGTCGGCTCGGTGCGCCTTCATCCAGGCCGTGCTCTCACCGCGGTCGAGGTGGACAAGGGGCGCGTCTCGCTGATTCAAGCCGGCGACATGCAGTTCAAGCCGGATTTTGTCATAAGCACCATTCCCTTGAACCGACTCGCGGGTTTGGTTCGAGGTTCCGACCAGATAGCCCGGTTTCGCCTGATCGAATACTTGAACGTAGTATTTGTGTTCGCAAGGATAGCGGGACCGAGCATACAGAAGACGGAGTGGACGTGGATACCCGATCGGTCTGTGCCGTTTTATCGTATGTCCGAGATGAAGACCCTCAATAAGGAAAACGCCCCGGAAAACGCAACCGGCCTGTGTTTGGAGGCGACGGTCCCGGAAGGGTCGGCCCAGTATCACGAACCGGATAAATATTGGACCGACCTTGCGCATCGATTCCTCGATTCCTCTCTGGGCGTCAAACGTAGCAAGATCATGGGCATGGATGTCGTGAGAAGGGAGTCGGCGTATCCAAGTTTTACCTTCAAGAACACCGATATTATTTCCCGATCCCTTGAAAAAACCTATGTGGCAGGCACCACATCACATGAATTCCGGACCGGAGTCGAGAACTTGGCGATGGCCGGGCGGGCGGGGACTTTCCTTTACCTGTTGACTCCATGGGCGATCCAATCCGGGCGGGACGCGGCGGGAAAAGCCGTAAGGTATTGGTCTTCCAAGGCCGCACGGCCCCTCGATAGTGAAAGGACATAGGCGTGTTGCTCGCGGCGGATAATATTTCCGGAGTCAATCCGGCGGTCGGACAGGCAATGGAAAAGCTTGATCCAGGGCCGATTCAAGACCTTGCCAAGCGCTGCGAAGCCGCCGGTGCCGAATTCATCGACATAAACCCGGGCTTCCTGGGAGCGCGGAAACTGGATCGTATGGCCTTCTTGGTTGAAGCCGTCCAGGAAGTGACATCCAAGAGGATTATCTTGGATAGTCCGGATGCTGGGGTTCTATCGGCAGGGCTTTCCGTCTGCAAAGACCCGCCCATAATCAATGCCTTGACCGCAGAGGAGCGCAAGATAAACGAAATCCTTCCCTTAGCCGCCGCGCATTCGTCCGGATTGGTTGTGCTGCTGCTCGACGATCGCTCCTTCGCTCCTTTTGCCATGGAAGAGAAGATCGCACTGGCGCTGGAACTGAGCGACGCGGCCGTTGCCGCGGGGCTCCGGCTGGAAGATTTGATCTTTGATCCCCTCATGCCGAATATAAGCTGGCATGACGCGGTCCCTCGGGTGGCGGAATGTGTGAAGACCGTAAGACTTCTTTCTTCGGGCGCGGTCTTCCAGGAATCGGTTCGGACTATGATCGGGTTGTCCAATCTGCGCAGCGGTCATCGGGCGCGTGTTCCTTTCGATATGGAACGAACGTGCTTCAACGCTCTTGCCGGCGCAGGGCTGAGCATCGTACTGGCGGACGTCCTGAACCGCGAGTTCATGGAGGCATATCGGTTCGTATCCCAATTGGTTTGATCCTCGTTCGGTACGCGCGCGCCTTGCCTGTCGCATAATCATTTGAGCCTTACGAACCCGGTGGAAATATCGTAAACTGCTCCCGGGGGGTTCCGCATTCTTGGGATGTGAGCGAGGGGCGTTCTCGCATTAAGGCGCAGGAGGCATCCATGACTACGGCTGAAGAGCTGTTCGGTAAGAAATATGAAAAGGGAGAAGTCGTCTTCAAGGAAGGGGATTCCGGCGATACCATGTTCGTGGTTCAGTCCGGCGAAGTGGAGATAAGCCGAATCCGGGACGACCGGAAGTTGATACTGGCCGTTTTGAAGAGAGGGGAATTCTTCGGCGAGATGGCGCTTATGGACAACCAGCCCAGGTCCGCCACCGCCACGGTCGTTCGCAAGAGCCGACTCCTTCCCATCAGCC
>JAZDOF010000709.1:0-2002 GCA_043799015.1 Pseudomonadota bacterium
ATCTCCAATTCACCAACGACCTCTTCACGCCCTACGCGGAACTCGGGTTCCAGTATTCCAACTACTTTGATTTCTTCCTGGGCGGTTCGTATTTCTCCTGGTCCAATACCTTTACAACGAATTACTCCGTATCCATAGCCGCATACAACCGCGCATTCACGGATCAGTTTACGTTCACTTCACAGGGCGACGACAATACGTGGGCCGAGCAATTCCCTCACTATCAGACGAACTATTTTACGACAGTGTCTACCTCCGGTGCACCGTATTACTTCATATATCCCATGGGGCGCGCAGACGGCTCGGGACGGCCCAACAGGTCTTTCTCGCTCAGGCTCGACCCGAACGTGTCACCTACGGCAGGTAACGAGTATTTCCAGAATACGCTTGACGTATCGGGTATCGAATTCAAACTTGGGGGGAGGAGTTGGGTGCCTCTCTACGGAATGGGGCGGATCGGAACAACTCTTGGGGCCCTTATCACACCGATGCCCTACAAGTTCATCTCGACCTCGACGATAACCGCGCTTGCGACCAATGCGGCGGCCGGCTTGACGGCAGGCCAAACGGTAATGGTGTCCTCCAACAGCCAGAATGACATATGGTGTGCTTACGGGCTCTCATGCGGAGTGGATCTGGAGCTTGGCTCAGGCAACTTCCTTGTGCGGGGCAGCGGCGAGTACAACATCTATTTCACCCAGAACACCTTTGATGCCCAACGCATCGTAGCAATTGTGAACCCTTCCGGCGGCAGCCTTTCCCTTTCCGTGGGCGGACGCTTCTAAACGCCCGGTCCTCATGCGAGCCCGGGGCGATGCCGATGCGGTCATCCGCCGTCGCCCCGTTCCTACCCCCCCCGGTGCCCAAATTAATGTCCGTTTGACGGCTCGGCCGTCTTCCGACCTTCCTACAAAAATCCCCCCTGCCCCCCTTTACAAAAGGGGGGTAATAAGTAAGCGTTCACCACGATGGATGAAGAATTAACCACCAAGACACAAAGGCACAAAGAAATCAAAGGTTAATAATCTTCTGGTGGTACCCATTCACTCTTGTGGGGCTTGCCGGCCTGCCGAGATCACACTAAGAAAATTCGCAGGCTGGAAAGCCTGCGCCACGTTGGGATTGGATCTCCCCCGCGTAAGTGAATGGTGACCACTCCTAGCGTATCGTCACCCTGGCAATGACCAGTCCGTTCCTATTCTCCGTGCAGGCTTCGACAGACCCTGAGAGCGTGTTTTCGAGGTATTCCGCAGCCTCATTGCGGAATTCCAGAGTCGCATGACCATCAGGCTTCAGCTCGGATATCCTGATGTCCTTCATGTCAAACGCCAAGCCGGTGCCGATGGCCTTGAGCGCGGCTTCCTTGAGGGCCCATATGGCGGTCAGGGTCCGCGGTCGGTCGTCGCTTCGGCCGGCTATGGCGATCTCTTCGCCGGTGAAGTAGTCTTGGACCCAGGAATCGGCGCGCTCTTCCACCTTCTCCACGTCAACGCCCAATCCTACGAAGCCGGGTTCGGTCGATGCCGCGGCCATGGCCACCCCGTTGGAATGGCTTATGGAAACGGCGGCCACCGCCTCCCCGGGCCTATCGGTCAATTCGGCAATGGGCTTGCGGTTCCCGTCGGTTACGATTCGGATGGTACTGCCGAGGGGAGCGTTTCCGTTGCCGTCGTATCCCTGAACCGACCCGGCAATGGCGCTCAACACGGCCGTTTTGGCGGCGACGCGCCCTGCAATCCACTCATTGGCCCGCTTCGGCACTTTTTTCTCGGCGTACTCATTCGCTTCTTCTTCAGTGAGTAGGCGGGTGATGAATTCCTCCGGTCGTTGGTCCCGAGCCCTTTCAACAGCTTCGACCAGGACGATTTCCTCCGAAATCATGCCGGGGAAAGGTGGGTGTTCCTTAAGCTCCATCATCTCAACTCCCATGAGGGAGACCAGCACCCTGCCGTGTTTGTCCGTGACGACCCCGTCGTAGGTCAAAGCTCGCCGGCCGCCGGCC
>JAZDOF010000992.1:0-2117 GCA_043799015.1 Pseudomonadota bacterium
GATTGCCAAAGCGGCCATGACCACCGCGACGGTTGCCGCGGCGGGCCGACTCAACGACCAGCAGTTCGCGGAATTCATCAGGCTTGTACAGGAGGAGCCCACTCTTCTCGGGGACGTGCGGATCCAGCCCATGGCCTCCCACACCGCCAAGCTGGAGAGTCTCGAATTCGGGGGGCGGATTACATTCAAGCCCACGGAAGGGGTGGCGGCCAGTCCCGAGCAACGGGGCTCGTTGAATGCATCCAAAGTGGAGTTGCACGCGGTTGAAATCCAGTGCGAGGTCAGCCTTACTCACAGTCTTCGTGAAGAGAACCTCATGCGGGACAACCTGGACGACTATGTCCGGGACAGGATGGTGCAGCGTTTCGCTCTGGATCTTCAAGACCTCATGGTGCTCGGAGATTTACAATCGACCGACCCCTTCCTTGCTACCCTGGACGGCCTGCTCGAACAAGCTGTTACGCATGTGATCGACCATACGTCGAGCCCGATCGCCGTTACCGACGATGCGTTCTACGACGGTTTCGTCAGGCTTCCGGCGAGGTTCCGACGTGACAAACGCAACTTGCGCATTTACTGCAACAGTGACGTGATCGCTGCGTTCAACAAGTATCTTGCCGGTCGCGAGACCTCCATCGGCGATATCCGGATGGTGGACGGGACTGAAAAGACTTTCTGGAACGGCATCGAGCTGTATGAAGTCACGTCCGTGCCGCCGTCCAAGTATCTCCTTACCAACCGAAAGAACATAGTCTTGGGAGTGTTCAGGGAGGTGTACCCCTACACCGAAGAACAGCCCTCCGCTCGACAAACGCTGTACGGCCTCACCATGAGGGTAGACGTGAAGTACGCCGAAGAAACTGCCGTGGTGAAATGCCAGGGGCTGAATCCCTCGGGGAGCTGATGCCGGCTGATATCAAAGCGTTTCCTGGGGAAGGCCCTTCTTGAAAGAAGGCCCTTCCCCAGGACCCCCATCTCCAAGAACTTCCAATTATTGCGCTATCGCAGATAGTTAACGAGCATCGGCGGTTTCTGACATAGAGAATGGGAACGCATTTCGTGGTTCATTGTGCCTCGGAGAGGCATGGAGGTTTTTCATGGATATTTCCACGACAAACGTGCCTGAAACACAAGGAACATCTCCGATGGACCCGGATTTCAGCAAGGTGGTCGCCGGCATCGACGCTCTCAGGGACGAACTGCGCAAAGGCTTTGCCGACCTGATTGCCGCGGTGAGTGAACCGCCCGAAATACGGGTCGTCGTAAACTCGGACGGGTCCTATGACATATCCGAGGCCGGCAATTACGATCTTTCGGGATAGTGCCGACAATTCTCCACGGGAGGATGCCCCATGTCCCTTGTGTCAACCGTCGGCGGAACCGACTCCAACAGCTTCATCACTTCAACCGAGGCCAACGCGATACTCGCGGACGCTCCCTTTGATGCCGGCGGCTGGTTAGAGCTTGGGGAGACCGCGCGGGAAAAACGATTGGAGCTTGCCGCCGTGGCACTTGCGTTGCTCCCGTTTGGCGGATATCGGGTGTACCAAGACCAAGCCTTGGCTTTCCCGCGCACCTGTCAACGGATCACATCGGTGATCCCCCAGGAGATCAAGGAAGCACAGGCTTACGTCGCATTCCTCGTTATTGGACCCATGTTGTCCCATTGCGCGGAATCTTCGAGTGAATTAGCGGCTCCATCAGTGTCTCGCGCGTCCCTCGACGGAGTCATCGACGTCTCGTTCGACGAATCATCCGGGAACCGGCGGGGCTCTTGGCTCCATCGAGCAATCCTGTCGGACGACCTCCCCATCCGACTGAAGCTTGACCGATACTTGACCTTGTTCAGGGGACGCGGAAGTGGGAATCGGCCCGCTCCGGTAAAGTCGGTCGAATGAACCGAACCGTCTCATCCTCATGATTTCAGGTGGTCGCCTGCGACAAGTCACGGTTGGGCGACCGGCGGTCTCACTTTTCGTAACCGTTCACCAGGAAAGAAGAATTCACCGCAGAGTGCGCAGAGAACGCAGAGAGAAAGACAGAATGAAAACAGAGATATAAGCCGCCTAAATCTGAAGTCGGTGGTGACAATCTTTAATACCGCGCTCCTTTTTCAC
>JAZDOF010001026.1:0-3509 GCA_043799015.1 Pseudomonadota bacterium
ACTTGCGGATCGCTCCATTGGTAGTGGGCCACTGTTCTTGCCCCGGACTTCTTGAAAAACAAGGGCGACCGGCGGTCGCCCTTGTTTTTCAAGAAGCCTGGGGCTGGAACAGACGGCCCACTACCAATGGAGCGATCCGCAAGAACCTGATCATCTCCGGCATAGGGCGGGTCCAATCAAGGGCCGACCCCCGGTCGCGCCTACAAGGCGTCACAATAGCGGTGATGCTTCAAGACTGTTTCCAACGGTCGATACTTGTTTCGCCTGCCGACCGGTCTTCCGCGAACCGTTCGCAATCGCGGTTGAACTTGCCGTCTTCAAACGCTATAACTGAACAATAAAATATTAAGAGTCGGGCCCATGACCCTATCAACATCGGAATCGGTCCTCCCGGGGGAGGACGTGCTCAGGGAAGTCGAACGTCTTCGCCTGGAAATCAGTCGCCACGACCGCCTTTACTATGTCCTGGACAGCCCCGAGATTTCCGATGCCGACTACGACCGCATGTTCAGAGAACTGCAAGGATTGGAAGACCGCTATCCTTCCCTTGTAACGCCCGATTCTCCTACTCAGCGAGTAGGCGGTCAACCTGTCGAGAAGTTCACCCAGTGGACCCATGCTCTGCCGATGTTGTCCTTATCCAACGTATTTGACGAAGGCGAGTTGTTGGAGTTTGATGCTCGCGTCAAGCGAGGACTCGGCACAGCCGGCGAAATATCGTACGTAGCGGAGCCCAAGCTGGACGGTGTGGCGATTGAACTGGTTTACGAAGACGGGATTTTGACCGCAGGCTCCACCAGAGGGGACGGATATACCGGAGAAGACGTAACGGCCAACATCAAGACCATCAGGGCCGTTCCCCTCAGACTTACTCCGCTGGGACCGCTCAAGGGCGCCCCGGTGCTCGACGTGCGCGGCGAGGTTTTCATGAATCGGGCTGATTTTGATCTGTTGAACAGGGCCCGTGACGAGGAGGGTCTTCCTGCCTTTGCAAACCCCCGCAACGCTTCGGCCGGCTCGCTTCGCCAGCTGGATCCGAAGATAACCGGTCAGCGGCCGCTCAGGTTTCTTGCCCACGGACTTGGTCGTGGAGATGAGGGCAGGGTCGATCGGCATTGGGATACCCTCCGAGGCCTCACCGATTTGGGCCTACCGGTGGACATGGAGCGCAGCACAGTGTGTGAAGGTATTCGTGCAGTGATTGCCCATCACGGGAAGCTCGAACGCCGGAGGCACGATTTACCTTACGAAATCGATGGAGTAGTGGTTAAGGTCAACGATCTCGCGGCCAGAACCGTGCTGGGCGTCAAAACCCGATCCCCTCGTTGGGCTGTGGCTTTCAAGTTCGAGCCGGTTCAGGCGCGGACCAAGATATTGAGAATTGAAGTGGGAGTCGGCCGAACAGGGGTCCTCACGCCCGTGGCGATCATGGAGCCTGTTGCAGTGGGGGGCGTTACGGTCAGCCGTGCGACCCTCCACAATCAGGATGAAATGGATCGTAAGGACATCAGAGAAGGCGATACGGTTACCGTACAACGAGCCGGCGACGTTATACCCGAGGTTGTCGGTGTGCTCCGGGAGTTTCGACCCGAGGAGTCGATCCCCTATCGGATACCTGATATTTGCCCGGTCTGTGAGTCTCACGCCGTCCGTCATTCCGGTCAGGTAGCCGTCCGTTGCGTCAACTCCTCTTGCCCGGCGCGACTAAAGGAGACCATTCGTCACTTTGCGTCACGTACGGCAATGGACATTGATGGACTGGGCACCAAAATCATCGAACAACTTGTTGATACGGGGCTGGTCGGAGACCCGGCAGACCTTTTCTTTCTCAACGAGGCCGCTTTGGGCCGCCTGGAACGCATGGGGCCCAAGTCGGCCTCGAATCTGATTGCAGCCATAATGCGTTCCAAGGAAGTCCCGCTTGATAGGTTCATCTTCAGTCTGGGCGTACCTCTGGTCGGCGAGCACGTTGCTCGCTTGCTGTCACTCCGGTTTCCGGACGTGGAAGCCCTCTCCGAGGCTACCATCGAGCAAATGCTTACGGTACACGGCATAGGCACCGAGGTGGCCCAGAGCGTGAAGGATTTTTTCGATGAGCCTAAGAACAGAGGAGTAATACGCCGGCTTATGGAGGCCGGCGTGAAGCCGCTTCCCCTGGACGCCCCCACCACTGTTCCCGAGTCGCCGATCACGGGCAAGACCTTCGTGTTTACCGGAACCATTTCAATCAGCCGAACGGAGGCCAAGAAACTCGTGGAAGAAACGGGCGGAAAAGTCAGCGGGTCGGTTAGTAAAAAGACGAATTATGTCGTGGCTGGTACCGAAGCCGGCTCCAAGCTCGAAAAGGCCGTTGAGTTGGGCGTAACGGTACTCACGGAGGAGGAGTTTCGGCAGATGGTCGGGTTATAGCACCGGCGCCGTGACCAAACGCGGGAAGACGACACATATACCGGCGGTGCTTGTTTCGTGCTATCGTTGCTCCGCGCCTCATCGGGAACGGTGGAAGGCCGGATAACCGAAGATAAATTGTTCTAATCGGAGATTGCTCACTGCGAGGCCGCCTATGTCGTTGATACGTCGCAGGGTACTGATTAGCGGAATTGTTCAGGGTGTTTGCTATAGGGCGTTTACCAGAGACGCAGCCATCCGTAGGGGCGTTGCCGGTTGGGTGAGAAATCTCTCCGACGGCAGGGTGGAGGCGGTCTTTCAAGGAGAGGAGGAAAGGGTGAGGTCAGCCGTGGACTGGTGTTACCGGGGGTCGCCCGGCAGCCTCGTGGAGAGCGTTGAGGTCGTCGAGGAAGAACCTGTCGATGATCTTGAAGGTTTTACGATCACATACATGTCGAGCCGCTCGCGATGGTAACAGTCCGTGCATGGTTACGGAATTCCGTGGGATTGTTGCTTGCCGGCCTGCTCTTTGCCGTAGCGGGGGTAGGTGTGGCCGACGCTGACGACATCCTGATAGACATGCTGATGGGCGAACCTGTCCCTATGGACGTCATGCTGGACGATCTGGCTGAGGTCAGGGTTGTCTACATAGGGGAAATCCACACAATCCAGCGTCATCACAGGGTTCAGCGCGACATCATAGAGGGCCTCTCACAACGCGGCGTAAAACCGGCCCTAGGAATGGAGATGTTCGGGCGACACCATCAACCGATTCTGGATAAATGGTGCTCGGGAACTGAAGACGTGGAACGCCTGGTGCGGGACCTGGGCCACGGGGCCTGGACAAACCTCAAAGACTACGAGGACGTTCTGTATCTTGCCCGCGAACTGAAGGCACCGATAATAGGGCTCAACGCTCCGGACGATCTCGTGAAAAAGGTTGCTGTAAACGGGCCGTCGGGCCTTTCGGACGCGGATCGCAATGGGCTGCCCGCCGACTTCGCCGATGTGGGCAGCGACTACGCTCGGCTCCTGAAGCTAAGGCTCAAGGTTCACAGAGCGTTTCAAGAGAGGGCCCTGGACAACATCATCGCGGCTCAAGCACTACGGGATGCTGCTAT
>JAZDOF010001032.1:0-3305 GCA_043799015.1 Pseudomonadota bacterium
GACCATCCCGTCCTTCCAGCGGTAAACCTGTCCGGTGTGCGGGCAGGTCGCGGTGCCGTCCCCGTTGCCCGTGAAATGGAGCCGTTCGCCGTATTCGCTCATCCAGCCGATCTGCTTGGCCGGGTTTCCGACCATCAGTGCGTAATCAGGCACGTCTCTCAGCACCACGGCACCCGCACCCACAAAAGCGTACCTGCCGATGGTGATGCCGCACAGGATGGTGGAATTGGCACCAAGAGTGGCCCCTTGTTTGACCAATGTGGATCGCAGCTCGCCCATGCGGGGGATTTCGCATCGGGGGTTGTAAACATTGGTGAAAACCATGGACGGACCGCAGAATACGGAGTCCTCCAGCGTGACCCCCTCGTAAACCGCGACGTTGTTCTGGATCTTGCAGTTATGGCCGATGCGTACCCCTTTACCGATGAGCACGTTCTGGCCTATTCGACAGTTCCCGCCGATGACGGCATCCTTCATGACGTGCGTGTGGTGCCAGATCGAGACGCCTTGCCCGATTTCACACGGTTCGTCGATTACCGCGGATTCGTGGCAAAAGAACTCCTTGGCCGGCTCACGGGAGGGCGGCATGGGAGCGACTGCAGTGCGGCACGCGGCTTCGGCTTTCATAGATTCGTAGCAGCGTTGAAGCACGCTCAGAGTTCGCAGGCCCTCACCGCCGTCCGATCGGGGGCGTTGCCGCGTGGTAATGCACTCCAGGAAGTGGGCGCACTCGGCCTTGAGCGGTTCGAGGGGCTCAAACGGGACTTCCTCCTCATCGCCCTTGGACGGCACGGGGTGCCTATCCACCCAATGAAACGAATTGTGGAAGATACGGAGCTTTTTGTCGGGCCGGGAATCCTCGAAAACGGCCATGGCCTTGTCGCCCATGACGGTTAGCCGCTGCTCCTTGATGGGGTTCATCCACGATACGTAGATGTGGCCGGATACACCGCTGGGGAACTCCATAACACTGATCGTCACGTCTTCCACATTACGCTGCAAATGGCTGAAGCCGGTGGCATGGATGCGGTCCGGCATCTCATCCAGCAGGTACAGCAGCATGGAGATGTCGTGCGGGGCGAAGCTCCAGAGGATGTTCTCTTCGGACCTGATCTTTCCCAAGCTGAGACGGTTCGACTGTATGTGCTGTATCCTGCCCAGGTCTCCCCGTTGCACGAGCTCCTTAAGCTTGGTCACGGCAGGATGATAGAGCAGGATATGCCCCACCATGAGCACCGCGCCGGACTTCTCCGCCATTTCCACCAGTTTCTCGCCGTCACGCTCATGGAGCGCCAAGGGTTTTTCCACCAAGACGTCCTTGCCGGCTCGCAATGCCTGAAGGGTGAGATCAAAATGAGTAACCGCAGGGGTGGCGACCACCACACCCTGAATCTCCGGGTCCTCAAAGATTTCCTGGGGAGATTGGGCAAATCGGACATTCGGATATGAAGCCGCGAGCCGATCCCGCAACGTTACATCGGCATCACAGACGGCGGCCAGCGCACCCAATTCATGGAAATTGCGGACATGATTCTTTCCCCAATAGCCGGCACCTATGACCGCTATTTTAGGTGAGTGTGAAGTTGTGTTGATTTGTTCGACCATGAGCGCTGAATGTCCCCCTCCATGTATTTAGCTCGTTTCGGAACGGAATCGATTCGACGACGAATTCCGCAATTCGCCGGGTACTCGTTGCTCGGCCTTTAGTGCGGCCGGGCCCAGAAAAACGGAAAGAACCCCGCGTATCAGTATTCTCAAGTCCTGCACCAGCCCGCGGCGGGCTGCATAGGCCTCATTCAAACCCAGCTTGATGGGGAGAATAACGTCGCGGTACATTTGGTCGGGGTCTTCGGCCCTTGCCAAGAGGTCTTCCTCATTTCGGAATTGGATTACCGCTGGGTCGAAAATCCCCGGTTTGCACGTGTGAACAAAGGCCCATCGTTCAGGGTAGGCTTCAACCCATTGCCGCACTTCCGGCCGGGGCCCTACCAGGCTCATGTCTCCCTTCAGGACATTGAATAGTTGGGGTAGCTCATCCAACTTGGAGGCCCGGAGGTAACGACCCAGGGGCGTCACTCGACAACGCTCGCCGGGGGTGAAAAGACCCTCTTCCGCGCCCGGCAGACATGTCATGGTGCGGAACTTGAAGAACCGGAAATCCTTACCGTTGAGTCCCACCCGCAATTGACGGAAAAGCACCGGCCCGGACGATGTGGCTGCTATTCCCAACGCTATCAGGGCCATGAGGGGCGACAGCACGACAATGCCGACCCCGGCGATGACAAGGTCCATGACCCGTTTCAGGACAAAGTAGAAGTCGGTATAGGAGGTGGTCTTACCAGTGTTCATTGGGAAAGAGAAGGAGCTAACCACGAAGACACAAAGAAGTCAGGGACTAATAAGCGTAATGTGTCGGAGTATCAAGCGTCCGCTCTTGCTGACCCGTAGGCACGATTCGTACATAAATCGGCAGTCATAGTGTCATGAGTTGAGAATTGCAGGAACCCTGAACGGTTGAGCGAATCGAAACATACATCCGTAGGGGCGGGGATAAACCCCGCCCCTACGTTACCCTGGTTCCGCCGGGCCTGTTTTACCGCAAATTTCAAGGAGCGTCACCATAAGAATCATTTCGGTTTTATTCGTGTCTTGGTGACTTTGTGGTTCGCTTCCAACGTCTATATGACTATGGTGTCGAAAGCCCGCGATTTGTCATTCAAGGATGTTCCGGATGCACGTGCAGATGTAATCCAGCTCATCGTCGGTCAAACACGAATAGATGGGCAGGGACACGCACCCGCGCCACATGGCTTCCGCTCCGGGGAAGTCGTCCGGCCTCAAGCCGTAAAATTCCCTGTAATAAGTGTGCCGATGCAGGGGCTTGTAATGAACGGACAGGCCGATGCCCATATCGGCCATTAGCTCGATGAACCTGTTTCGGGATACACATGCGTTTTCTTTGAGCCCGATGACGAAAAGGTGCCACGCGTGATCGCTCATGGGGGTTTGAATCAACGGTAGTTCGATGGCGTCTACGTCGGCCAAGGCCTCCAGATAGTAACGGGCGCAGCGTTCCCGATCCCGTCGCATGGCATCCGCACGTTCCAATTGGGCAAGCCCCACCGCGGCATTGAGGTCCGGCATATTGTATTTATACCCTGGGGCCACGATGTCGTACTCCCATTGGGCCTCGGCGCCGTTGAACCGATCCCACGCGTCGCGGTCGATACCGTGAAGCCGCATTACCTTGACCCGTTTGATGATGCCCTCATCATCGCAGGTCAGCATTCCCCCTTCACCGGTGG
>JAZDOF010001069.1:0-8710 GCA_043799015.1 Pseudomonadota bacterium
CACACCATTTCTTGTAATCCGCGTCCGTCACATTCTCTTTTAGGTTATAAAGTATAATGCTTGAAGTCACTTGCTCATCCTCCTTGTAAAGCGATGCATACAACCATCCCGCCTGTTTCGCGGGGGTCTGGAGCATTACGACACATACGTACGCGAACGATTATTGTCTTTCGCTAAACCTATGAGAGTCTCTCCTCACAATCGGCAGTCGTAATAGCCGCGGCACACGTCGAACCGTCCCAACTGAACCCCTCCTTCCCACAACTGGATCATCTTGCAGTCCCGCCAGTACTTCTCGACGTCATAGTCCCGTACGTATCCATAGGCGCCCATAAGTTCCATTGCCTTGTTGGTAACCATCACAGCGACATCACAGGCATGCATTTTCGCAATACTTGCTCGGGACAGCATGAAATCCGAGATCGGCGGACCGTAGGTTTCAGGATGATCGTACATATACGCCGCTGCCGTATAATAGTTTCTCGCGGTTTCTATTCCGATGGCCATGTCCGCCAAGATGCAAGCAGCGATGGAGTGTTGTCGAATCGGTTTGTCGGCGACAATCCTTTCTCCGGTATATTTGAGAACCGTTTCAAACGCGCCTTGAGCCTGTCCCACCGCCATCGCGGAGGTAACAATGCGCCCAAGAATCAGGTTGTTACGGAGCAGTTCGGCATCCTTTCCCGGACCGGCTGCGCGGTACGACGCGGGTACCCTTACGTCCTGCAAAAAGGCCGGGTGGTTCTTGTCGCCCCGCATTCCGGCCTTGTTTTCATTCTTACCGAAGGAGAGTCCCTTGGCATCCGCGGGGACATAGATCAATGCCACCCCATCTTCACCCATATCGGGATCGGTAGTGCAGACCACACAATAGACGTCGGCGATTCCGCTGTTCGAGGCCCACATCTTTTGGCCGTTGATCACCCATTCGTCGCCTTCAAGCTTAGCTACGGTTCGTATTTTTTTTCCATGGAGAGTCACATTCTCGATATCGCAACCGCCGCCGCCGTGAGGGCCGCCCGGCTCGGTCATGGAAAAACAGCCGAACTTCAACTCTTTGCCGCAAAACTCCGGTGCAAAGCGATCAAGCACCGCCTTATTGCCGGCGGCCAGGGCCGGGACAAATGCCCAACCCGTAACCGTGCGAGCGACGCATATCCCGCTGTCGCCACGGCTTAGCTCTTCATGAAGGATCGCATTGGTAAGAACGGACGCAATCCCACTCCCCCCGTATTCCTTCGGGAAAGGAGCCTTTTGGATGCCCATGTCCGTCAAAGCCTGAAGGATCTTGTTGACTATTTCATGCTCGGTGTCGTCGTCTATGCGCTGCCGAACGGGCATGATCTCCTTATCGACAAAGCCGCGGAGCACATCCTTCAACATACGGTCTTCCGCCTTAAGAAGAACGTCCAAATGCGATAGGTCGGCCATAGAAATTCCTCCATTTATTCAATCTTTCCGGGTCTCTCGCTGTGCATAGCCGTTGCCGAAAGTTCCGTCCTTTTCACGTTGGCTCTCCCTTCGTCCCTCTCCGGTTTGGAGAAGGAATAGAGGAACCAACTCTCGGCAACCGCTATAAGCATGATGCGTGCCGGCCGACCAATCCGCAGAAAGCGTTGTGATACCGAGAAGATATTCTCCATGAGCCGAGGCTGAATTCACATTGCTATCAAGATTTATTGATTCGATGGACGAGGACAAGAGGTTTTCAGAGTGGAATCGAACCGATCCGGCGGATCAAGTTTTATTGACCCGGCAAGAAAACTTGATTTCCATCCCCGGGCGGACCATCACGATTGCTTTCTTAGACGCTGATTCAGCGCCTGCGGAGTAATCCCCAACGTGTGCGCCGCTACCCGTTGATTGTTGTTTGCTCGCTTCAGAGCCTCGTGTATGAGGGCGGCCGTGGTTTCCTTTATGGTGGGCAACTGCTCCAGTCGCGCCAACCAAGGCTTGACCGAAGACGAAAGTGACGGAGAAGAAAAGGCCGCTGCCCCCTTGACCCCTTGGATGAGATGAATGAAGGAATTTGCCGACAGGATTTTCGAATCGCTTCTTCCTACGGCATCTACTACCATTGCCCTCAATTCTCTCACGTTGCCGGGGAAGTGGTAGCTTTGAAGAAATTCCACCAGCCCTTGGTCGTAACCGGGCGTCTCTCTCCTGAATTCTTCGGCCCCTTCACGAAGAAAGTGTTCGAGCAGGAGGGGTACATCATCCAAGCGTTCCCGTAAGGGCGGTATATGTATACTGTGAGTGCGGAGTCTGTAATACAGATCTTCACGAAAGCGCCCTTCTTGTACCAATTTGGAAAGATCTCTATGGGTGGCAAAAAGAAACCTGACGTTTGCCGGCTTTGCCACATCCGACCCGAGGGGAAAATACTCGTGTTTGTCCAGAAGCCGTAGCAGTTTTACCTGCGAAGCCAAGCCGAGATCTCCGATTTCATCCAGGAACAGGCTCCCGCCCGCGGCCATCTCTATCTGCCCGCGTCTGACACCGGCCGCACCGGTAAAGGCTCCCCTTACATGGCCGAAAAGAGTATCCGAAAACATACCGTCGTCCAAGCCCGCCACGTTAACCGCGACGAAGTCCCCTTCCCTCTCGCTGACTCTGTGGAGGGCCTCGGCAATCAATTCCTTGCCGACACCCGATTCACCGTATATCAGCACCGGCCCACCCCCTGGAGCGATCGCTTCACAATACCGGAATATGGCCTTCATCTTGCGATTTCGAGTGACGATTTCGGCAAACTCCTCGGGATGTTCCGGGCTTTCGGAAAAGAAATGCCGCACCAATTGGGCATTTTCTCGCTTCAACCGACGCACCTCGACCCCTCGTCGAACACCGGGCAGAAGACGCTCTTTTTCTAAAGGCTTGAGTACATAATCAAAAGCGCCTTTTTGCATGCATCTTACCGCGGTCTCCACCTCATTGACGCCCGTTACCATGATGACCGGAATATCCGGGAATTCCTCGACGACCTTAGACAGGATCTCTTCTCCCGAAACTTCGGGCATCAGGATGTCTAGGAGCATCAGTTCAATCTCTCTGCTTTGGAGCAACTCGTACACCTTGGTGCTGTCGGAGCAGGAGACGATGTTATTGAACCCATCGGACCGCAGAGAGAGTTCAAAACTCTTTAGGGCGTGTATTTCGTCGTCCACTATGAGAATGGGGCTATACGGAGCCTTGCCTTTGTTGCGAGTCAAACCGGCCTCCAATGCGCAGATTCAAAGCCGCCATCCGGCCGCAACCACTACTAGGAAGAACGTGGCCGGTTGCCTCGATAAGTCGGGAATTAACCACGAAGTCCCAAAGGCGAATGAACATTTGGACACGGAGCCGATCACCCGCAAGCCGTGCTTGACGGGCTCCTTCCGGATCTCTTTGCGCCTTGGCGACTTTGCGGTTCGATTCCCCGGGTTCAAGGCGCCATGGGGCTGAACGGCGCTCTCCGGCCCACCGCCGGCAACAAGAGATATGCCTTTGTTCCCTTCCCCAATTCCGACTCGAATTCCAGTCGTCCATGGTGTTCTTTCACGATGCCTGCGCACACGGATAGCCCGAGGCCGGTTCCGCCCACATCCGATCTCGTGGTAAAGAACGGATCGAAGATGTGGTCCAAATGCTCCGGCTCAATGCCGATGCCCTCATCCGCGATGCAGACGACGACTTGGTCTTGGCGTTCATCGTGAGATGTTTTGATGACGATCCCCCTGTTTCGATTCGGAAGGGATTGACAAGCGTTTTGAAGAAGATTTACAACCACCTGCTCCAACCTCTGGGGGATTCCCTCGACAAACGGCAGATGCTGAGCATAGTCCACTAGGATAGACCTGGTGGATTTCTTTACCTGATGAGAAATCAGCTCCAGTGCCGACGCAATGACGCCGTTGATGTTTATGCCCGCGGTGAAACCCGAAATGTCTCGCTTCGCATAGTTCTTCATGCTCATGATTATCTGCCGGATACGTTTCGATCCCTCTTGTACCCCGTCGAAGAGCTTGGGAATCTCCACACGCATATCCGAATATGGTACGTTCGCTACGGTGAAGTCCCCGAACGCGCCATAGTACTTTTCGAGAATGGGAAGGACGTCTTCCCATGCCCTCCGAAGAATCGGGGTATTCATCATGATAAAATTGTTGGGATTATTGATCTCATGGGCCACACCGGACGTCATGACCCCCAGCGACGCCATCTTGTCGGCCTCCAAAAGCTGACGCCGCCGAAGTTCGGCCTCCTCTTCCGCCCGTCTCTTGTCCGTGATGTCCATCCCTATTGAGACGACATGAACGTCTATTTCCCTCTCATCGCCCATGATGCTGTTTGACCAGGAAATTAGCCGCCTTTGCCCGTCTCTCGCGGTCCAGTAGTTCTCAAAAGAGGTGGGCAGGCTCTTGTCCGCGGTAAACGGAAATATACTCTTGATAAAATCACTTTCCGAAGGAACCGAGATGAAGTCCCAGATGGGATTCCCCACGGCTTCTCTACAGGAATGTCCCGTCAGGTCTTCGCATGCCTTGTTGAAAAGGACAATTCGACCTTTGCCGTTCACGACCAGTATCAACGGCCCCGCATTGCTGAGGACGGCAGCGGTGAACTTGCGCTCTTCCCTCAACGTCTCCTCAATTTGCTTACGTTGTATTTCCGCTCCGAGACGGTTGGCGACGGCCTGTAGCGCGTCGATCATAAGGCTGGTTTCCAGCCGTTCAGCCGTATCTCCGAGGACGATGGCTCCTATGGCGCGGCCTTCAACGTTGAGGGGTACGGCCAGCACGGTCTCCACGCCGGCTTCCCTGAGAACGTACCCTTGAAAGTCGTTCGCTTTGCCCAGTCCGGTGACATTGATTGTCTTGCCGTCATTCATGACCTTCCATGAAAAACATCGGGAAGGGGGTTGGCGTTTCACCAAAGGAAGGAATTGCCCGGACCGATCCATTTCTCCGAGAACAACCACATCATCCGACTTGTCGTCGTATATGGTGATGACTCCATAGGGATAATTGAACTTTTCGGCAATGGTCTTGATTAGCTCGTCACAAATATCCGATAGGCTCCTGGGGGAGTGAAAAACCTCGGAAATAAGGTTCAAGACTTCGGTCACGCTGTATCGATTTCTTAGGCGGGAAATGTCTTGCGCCACAATCAATCTGCCCGGGATTCGTCCTCCCCGACAAGAGACGGGGTATGATCTGGTGAAGTACAGGCGCCCGATCAGAAGGCTACTTTCGATTACCTCGATGCACTCCGACGACGGGCCTTTCACCACAGGGCACCCGGGGCAAGGTTCGTCCATCCGACAAGCAACATCAAAAAAGCGCTTTCCTATCATCTCTTCTCGCGACAAGCCGACGAATCGGGCCGCTGCCGTGTTAGCCCATATTACGTTCAGATCATCGTCGTGATACACGACCATTTCCGGCATGGCGTCGAGGAGTGATTCCAACAACACGGCGTCCCCGGCCCTTTCCGAGGCCGAGAAGCCTGCGGCGAGCCGCGACGATTCCGATTGGAGTTCCGGCATATCATCCTCCCAATGGGATTCCCATGAATAAGTCCGTGGACAAGCCGACAGGCGACGGACTTCAGCCGTTGAGAAGGAAGAAAGATTCACCAAGGAGAGATGGACGCTACGGCACCGCCATCCGTACGCAACCGAAAAGAGGTCAAACACGGACACGCAAAGAGTTCCTTCGCATAATCCTTTGTATCTCGAAAGAAAACAAAAGGCCTCGTTGTTCTTGATGGATCAAGATGATGGAATGCTATCATCACAAAGAATCCATCGCCGACAAGATGAGCCCAGTATGTCTCAACGCGTCCTTCCTTTCAAGATGTAGTTGCGGGGAAATCCGGCGAGAGGGCGACTTCGGCCCTGTTCCCGCCAGCACTATAGTTCGCCTTCGTCCTTTTTGATTCCTTGCGGGTAACCATTCATTTACGAGGGGGAAATTCCAATCTCAACGTGGCGCAGGCTTTCCAGCCTGCGAATTTTCTTAGTGCGATCTCGGCAGCCTGGAAAGCCTACCCCACAAGAGTGAATGGTTACCGATGATTTTCGTATTCCCTGTTGTTTGCTGCATCGCGGTGTGTTATTGATAGCCGATCACGGGTTTATCAATTTACGCGTATGCCGAACTATACTCCATGAGCCGTACAAGAACGTCTACAGGTGTCTTTTCATCCCTTGATGGCCGCCTTGGACACGGAGGCACCTACGAGGAACTCATCCGGTCCTTCCCGCGCCTGTCGGGCTGCGTGGGGCCCGCCTCGCCCACCATCGACTTGGTCTGCATTTTTTCGGCCTTTGTATCCGCCTATTACGCTCGCTTTCACCTCGATGCGGTCACCCGGTTTTTTCCTCCAGCCGATGGGATCATTCCCGACGTTTCTCCTTACTTCCTGGTTGCCTCGCTTGCGGCCTTGACTTGGGTCCTGCTCATTTGGAAGGACCGAGGATATGAGGAGAGCTTCCCAGGCACGGGCACGGCCGATAGGTGTCTTTCGGCCCTGAAGAACGGGTGTTGGGTTATGGCCGGGGTGCTGGCCGTTTCATTTCTATACAGATATCTGCTCCTTTCGAGGCTCGTATACTTGATGGCGTTCGCATCGGCGATGCCGCTGCTGGTCCTGAACCGGGCCGTTCTTGAGCGGGTTTTCGTCGGCATGAACCGCGCCAAGGAGGGGTTCGACCGGGTCCTGGTCATGAGATGGCGACCTGGTCCGGTGGACATGCTCGGCCGACTCGGGCAATTATCGCCATCCCTTCGCGTTGTGGGCTTACTGAACCCATTTCCCGGTGCCGCGGCGCACGGCTCCATCCCGGAACAGATACCGACCCTGGGATTTGAAACGGAAATAGAAGCGGTGTACCGGCGCATGCCTTTCTCATACGTGCTGGTAGGGAACTCACCTTCGGATAATGAGGCTGAGAGCCGGCCCTTAAGGGACGCGTTCGTCCATGTGCTCAATTTTTGCGAAAGTAAGGGAATATTGATGTTCACCGCGCCGGCGTCCGAGAAATCGGCCGTACGGGAACAGGAAATAGGCCTGTTGCTCGGCATGCCGGTGATCCTGCTTAGGGACGCGTCCATTCACCCGCTTTACGCGTTGGTCAAGCGATGTCTGGACATTGTGGGGTCTTTGGCGGTGCTCGTTCTCGGAGCCCCCATGTGGGCCCTCATCGCAGCCGTTATCAAGATGGACAGCCGTGGTCCCGTGTTTTATTCGGAAGAACGTGCGGGACTTCACGGTGAGCCGTTTACGATCTACAAGTTTAGGTCCATGGTTGAGAACGCAGACGCTAAACTCAAGGAAATGGTGGACTTCGACCGACTTGAGGAACCGGTTTTCAATATCCGACAAGATCCTCGGGTCACACGCGCCGGCCGATTACTGAGGCGGGCGAGCTTGGACGAGATTCCGCAATTCTGGAACGTGCTTCTGGGGAACATGAGTATTGTGGGGCCGAGGCCCGATCGGGTCGAGTTGGTAGAACGGTACGATCCCTTGCAAAGGAGACGTCTCAAGGCCAAGCCGGGGATCACGGGGTATCAGCAAGTGGTCAGTCGAGGGGACCCTTCGCTCGCCAACCGCATTGAGCTTGATTTGGCATACATGAAAAATCAAAGCTTTTTGTTCGACGCGTACATAATTCTGAAGACACTATTGGTGGTCGCGCGTGGCGACGGTCTCAGCTAAAGGCCCTGAACCACCGGGCACGACTCGGCCCGTTCAGGGACCGCATTCGGTTGAGGACTGCAATTTTGCCCTCGTGCATCATTGGCTTCTGAATATGGCGGGGGGAGAACGTGTGTGCGAGGCCCTTTGTGAGCTTCTGCCCATAGAGCGGATCTACACCCTCTTTGCCGAACCGGACAAGCTTACGCCGACGCTTCGTTCGCGCCGTATAACAACAGGTTTCCTACAGAAAATTCCCCTGGCGACCAAATACCACCGCCTCTTCGTGGCGGCCTTTCCCCTGGCCGTCGAGTCCTTCGACCTCCGCGAATACGACATCGTGATAAGCAGTGATGCCGGTACGGCAAAGGGCGTCCTCACCCTACCGGAGACCTTCCATGTCTGTTATTGTCATAGTCCGATACGATACGCCTGGAATATGACGCACGAGTATTCCGAAGGATATGGACCGATCACGAAGGCGGCCCTGTCGCTGATCATGCACTACCTAAGACTGTGGGATTTTTCGGCGTCCGCCAGGGTCGATCACTTCATAGCCAATTCAGGGGCCGTCAGGAATCGTATCATCAAATACTATCGGCGAAATGCCGACGTCATATACCCGCCGTGCAACGTCGAAGGTATGGTTCCCGCGGAAGGATGCGGCGAGTACTATCTTTGTGCCGGAAGGCTGGTGGGGTACAAAAGGTTTGATCTTGCGGTGGAAGCATTCAACCGCAACGGGTTGCCTTTGTTGGTGGTAGGGGACGGTCCGGAACTGAACAAGCTCAAGGCAATCGCCAAGAAGAACGTGGATTTTGTCGGCTGGGTATCCGCTGAAGAACTCGCCTCGATTTACCGCGGGTGCCGTGCCCTCGTCTTCCCGGGTGAGGAAGATTTCGGGATTGTACCCGTTGAAGTACAGGCTTGTGGACGGCCGGTCCTCGCCTTGGGGAAAGGGGGGGCATTGGAATCGGTTATTTCGGAGAGAACCGGATTGTTCTTCTTCCGTCAAACACCCGAG
>JAZDOF010000722.1:0-5685 GCA_043799015.1 Pseudomonadota bacterium
CCGGCCTGCCGAGATCGGCCTAAGAAAATTCGCGGGCTGGAAAGCCTGCGCCACGTTGAGATTGGAATTCCCCCCCCCGTAAGTGTATGGTTACGAATGGCAATAATCCGCGGTTTACCGAGAGGGACGAACCTGTATCTCGAAGCGGTGGGACCGAAGATCCACACTATCACGTAGAGACGCCGCCCATAGGCCAAGGTCTTTGCTTGTTGCGAAGAACCGACGTCGGCGGTCGGAGGGGGGTCAACGGTTGCCCGCGTCAACGGGAACTCCGGAGGAATTGCGCGCCGGCCCGGCAACAGCCGATTCCCTGGGGAACCGTTCATTGACCTGAAACTTTTCTGCCGGTATTGAATCTAAATTTGATGCCGACAGGATTTAGGTCCTCGTAGGGGACCAATTTGGCCGATAAGGAGGGGTCGATGAACTACCCTGTATTGTCCAACGGATTCGGTAACTTCCTGAACGAGGTGAAAAAGATAAAGATCTTGACTCCGGAGCGCGAGTTCGAGCTTGCGGTGAGATATAAGACGGATGGCGATATTCAGGCTGCTCAAGAACTCACCATATCCCATTTGCCGTTCGTGGTGAAGATCGCCTTTCAGTATAGGCACTACATGCTCCCGGTTCAGGATTTGGTGCAAGAAGGGGCCATGGGACTGATGAAGGCCATCAAGCGCTTTGACCCCTATCTCGGTTACCGTCTTGCATCGTTCGCAGTCTGGTGGATAAAGGCGTACATAAAGAACTTCATCATAAGGTCGTGGAACCTAGTGAAACTGGGGACAACGACGGCTCAACGGAAGCTTTTCTACCGTATCGGCGACATCGGAGAACATGGCGACGACGAATCGAGACAGGATCGGATCAAAAACTTGGCGGAAGAGCTGAACGTCAAAGAAGATGAAGTCATCGAAGTCGAAGCGCGGATGCGGGCAAGGGATTACTCTCTGGATGAGGTGTTCGGGGAAGAAGACGGCCTGAGCCCCGTAAACCTTATCGAGGACCAATCCTCAAATCAGGAGCAAATGTTGATGGAGCGCGAGAGCGAGTCGCTCCTGACCAAGGCCCTACGTGATGCCATGAAGAAACTGAATGAGCGGGAGAATCTCATCATACGAAAACGCTATCTAGGTGATACTCAGTGGACCCTACAAGAGATAGGCAATCATTTCGGGGTAACCAGAGAACGGGCCCGTCAGTTGGAGTCCCGCGCCTTAGGGAAGCTTAGGGCGGAATTGGGTCCCCAAATGGTAACGGAACTGCTGCCGGCGTAACCGGTCATCCCGGGGTGGGGCTCGGTCGAAACAAAGGGGGGGATTACCGCCCCCGAATGCGATATACCAATGTATCGTCCGGTTCTCTGAAGTCCGGGTCCAGCTCCGCCAACCCGTTCTTGATGAGATCCTGGACTATCTGCTCCCCACGCTGAAAAGAAACGTCCATCTCCAAGGCCAGCCGCGGGATGGTGATTCGATTGTTGTTCTTCAGCGCAATCAGAATTGCCCGATGCGATTCCTTCATCTTCGTCTTTAGAAACAGCAGCGCCCCACCGGCAGCGGCCAGACCAAGCCCCGCGATGAGCGTGCCCGGGCCGATCAGCGAAACGGCATGAAGAGGGCACGAAGTCACCGTGGTACCTATGCCGAGCACGAACAGAAATCCGCCCAACAGCTTACGCCTGACCTTTCTCGACCTGTATTCGCCTTCAAGTTGTTGACGCAGTCCTTCGGCGTTGAAGGCCGGGCCTTGCACCTGATTTCCTTTCACCGAAGAAAGAGTCTGGGATTCATGCCGTCGAGAGGACTCGCGAGCGGCCTGCTCCTCCCATGGGGATTTAGTTCGACGAAAATCGTCGGTCACCGTTCAAGGACCTCCCTGTATCAGAATCTTCCGCGTCGGCCCGTCTACGGCCCATCGGGCTCAAATCTAGCATATCCGTCCATGAGCACAAGCTCTCGACGAAACGGATGAATTGAAAAACGCCGGGGACGGGGATAATATGGTTACCCTACGATGCAACGGGCCGGAAGAGCATTGACGGATTCAATCGGCCCCAATCGGCCCCAAGGGCCGCTTTCAGGAATTTAGATATGCCCGAACCGGATCAAGCCCTCCGCGTTGAAATACCGGAACGTCGGATCTATACAGTGTCGGAGCTCACCGAGGAGATCAAGCGCGGGCTCGAGCGCGAATACCCTTCAGTGTGGATCCAAGGCGAGATTTCCAACCTTCACGCGGCACCGTCAGGCCACATTTACTTCACGCTCAAGGACCAAGGCGCACAGATACGCTGCGTGATGTTTAAGCTTCAGAGCCGATTTCTTAAGTTCAAGCCCGATCAAGGCCTTCAGATCATCGCGTGGGGAAGGTTGTCCCTTTACGTTCCCCGTGGTGAATACCAGCTCATCCTTGACACGATGGAGCCCAAGGGGCTCGGGAGTCTTATGCTCGCCTTCGAGCAACTCAAGGCCAAGCTGGCCGCGGAGGGTCTTTTCGATCACGACCGCAAGCGGGCCCTGCCGCCGTTTCCGAAAGCGATCGGTCTTGTGACCTCACGCAAGGGGGCGGCCGTAAGGGACATGATAAGAATAGCCGGTCGCAGATTCCCGGGCACGGACATCGTGGTCGGTTCCACGTCCGTTCAAGGCGACAAAGCTCCTGATGAGATCGTGGCCGCGCTGACAGGACTCCAGGCGGAAGGAAGCGTGGACGTTATCATAATCGGCCGGGGGGGTGGGTCCATCGAAGACCTTTGGGCGTTCAACGACGAACGGGTGGTCAGGGCCGTGGCCGCATGCACGATACCCATCGTGAGCGCTGTGGGACACGAAACGGACTTTACCCTCACAGATTTCGCATCGGACTTGAGGGCGTCGACTCCCTCGGCGGCAGCGGAATTGGTGATCCCGGACAGGCGTGAAATCGAGGCTCGGGTGGGTCATCTGGCGGGCAGATTGCGAAGCTCCATGATGAGACGGCTGGAAAGGGCCGAAGCCCAACTCCGAGAAACCCTTCGGAGGCTTTACGATCCTCGGCGAAAGATCGAAGAACGAAGACAACGGCTTGATGACCTCAGTGTGCGACTGGCCGCGGCAATGAGCCGCAAACTGGATAAAATCCGGACGGACCGAGAAGCTTTGGTCCGGAGACTCCGGCCCGAGCACTTGCGCAGGACTCTATACGCGGCTCGGACTGAGGCCGAGACGCTGAGCAACCGCCTAACGCGTACCGGCGGCGACATGATCCGGGAGCACAGGAGTGCTCTTGAAAGACTGGCCGGGGAACTTGACGCCCTGAGTCCTCTGGCCGTCCTCTCCAGGGGATATTCCATAACCACGCGGGCGGACACCGGTGAGGTCGTCACCGATGCGGTCTCCGTGCAACCGGATGAAGCCGTGAATATCCGCTTAAGGCGCGGCCGATTGGCCTGTCGTATCGAGGAAACCTTGGACATCCCCGATTGACCGAGACGCGCGTCGGTAAGGTCATTTCTCCGGAACTGTGAGGCAAATGAATGACGAATCGTTTGAATCCTACCGAAATCCTACCGTTCATTGAAGAAATCACCCGTTCAGCGGGAGAAATCATACTGGGCTACTACGAGCGCGATTTTCTCGTGCATGCCAAGGCCACCTACGGAAGCAAGACCGACATCGTGACCGACGCGGATCGAGCATCGGAGGACTTGATCCTCAAAGCCATCGGATCGCGTTTCCCGGACCACGATATCGTGAGCGAAGAAACGGCTACCAAGCTGACCGGGTCACGGAGGCGCTGGTTCGTCGATCCGCTGGACGGAACGGTGAATTTTGCACACGGGTATCCGTTCTTCACCGTATCGGTGGCGTTGATGGAGGATGACGAGTTGATAGTGGGGGTGGTGCGCGATCCGTTGCGGGACGAGACCTACGCTGCAATGCGAGGTCTGGGAGCGTTCCGCAACGGACGGAGGATTTCAGTGTCCAAGGCCGAGCGTTTGGAGAGATCGGTGGTGTCCACCGGGTTCCCATATGACAAGGCCACATCCTGCGTTAACAACCTTACGGAGTTCTGCCGCGTGCTGCCTCTGGTTCAGGGAGTCCGACGAGGCGGTTCCGCCGCACTGGACCTCTCTTACGTAGCGTGTGGGAGGCTTGACGGATTCTGGGAGTTCAAGCTGAAGTCTTGGGACATTGCAGCCGGCATATTGCTGGTGGAGGAGGCGGGTGGTACTGTCTCCAATGTTGCAGGAGACAGGATCGGTGTTGATACGCCAAGCATAGTCGCCACGAACGGGTTGATTCATAAAAGCCTTTCCGCGGCTGTTACCGGTCGCATGTCCGGGCATGACGTCTCAGAACTACCGTAATGTCACCCTATCGTAATTGTTCTTGCTTCATGTCGCTGCTTTGAAGCGGTATTATAAGGGCGACCGTCGGTCGCCCATCATGATTGTGTGCCAGGCGGGTGATTGGCGCCTGTTCTTGTATTACGATCTAGTGTGAGCCCCTCCCGCAGAATGGAGAGTCCTTGAATTCAGGAGTCGCGCAAATCACGCAGCGCACTTTATCTTGATGCGACGACACCCATAGGGCAAAATCGTCCGCTTCCGGCCATGTTTCGATAACGGGACGGTTACCCTCGTCCATCATTCGGGAATCCGACCTTCGGACAACTTCAGTTTCAAATTCTTTGGCGAACATAGTATATTTCCTCCGATTCAACGGATATTGTCATTTATCTTCATCCGATATTGATGCCGAAGATGCCCGAAAGGATTCAGGCCGCTCTCGGTTATAGGAGTCGTCGTGAAAAGAACCGTCGCTTTTTTTCTTCTCTCCGCCATTCTGCTGATTGCCCCTATTCCGGCAATCAGTGCATCGGAGTCGCCCGAAGCCGCCATCTACCAAGTGTCCACCATGACGGAACTGAAACAAGGTCGTTACGAAGGAGGACCCACTTACGCCGAGCTCAAACGTCACGGTGACTTCGGTATCGGCACCCTCGCGGGCCTTGACGGCGAGATGATCGCCCTGGACGGGCGTTTTTTCCAAATCAAGACGGACGGCCTCGCGTACTCCATAGGGGATGCCGCAACGGCGCCTTTCGCTACCGTAACTTTCTTCAAGGATGCCGATAAACTCCCACGGACGGAAGTCAAAGACATGAGGGAATTGGCCTCGGCGCTGGACCGAATGGTTCCCGACGGACGGAGGATCTACGCTTTCATGGTCCGCGGAGACTTCCCCCTAATCAAAGTCCGCAGCGTACCCAAGCAGACTAAGCCGTTTCCGACTTTGGAAGCGGCACTGAAGAACCAGGTGGTGTTCGAGTTGAAGAACGTTCGTGGGACTATGGTCGGTTTTCGTTTCCCTGCATTCATGGAGGGCGTGAACGCTGTGGGGTACCATTTCCACTTTATTACCGACGACCGAAGCCGCGGGGGTCACGTACTGGATTGTGCGGCCGCGGCCGACGATGTCAAGGCAATGCCGGTGTCGGATTTCAGAATGAAGCTGTTGAACGGGCCGAACGGCGGCAGAGCTGATCCCGGCAGGTAATACCGACACCCATGGCGGCAACCGCTATAAAGACCTCGGCCGATTAACGAGATAAATGCCGCCTGCAACCAGAGTCAACCCGACCCAAAGGATCGGGGTAAGCGCCTCACCGAGCAGAAGCCCACCCAGCACGACTCCGAAT
>JAZDOF010001076.1:0-4402 GCA_043799015.1 Pseudomonadota bacterium
GACCATCAGCCGGGAGTTGTGCCCCACCTGCATGAACTTGAGTTCGGTTATCTCCTGGACCACCAGCCTTGGATCGGGAGTAGGAGGCGTTACCGGAGGTCTCACTTCTCTTGCCCCTCCGGCACCTTGACTGGATACGGCGGGGGCGGAGCGGTCCCGATCGGCACGACGATCCGCGTTTTTCGGCTCCGGGGCAATCTTGGGCTGAGGCTTACGTTCACGCGGAGGGGCCTGGTTCTTCCCCGGTCCGGGCGGAGGAGGTCCTTCAAGATCCATGGCCCGTGCCAACTGCATGGGCTTGGCCTTGGAGGAATCCTTTGTCGAGCTCGAGACCGAAACGTCGATGGACTTTTCCTTTTCCGCAGCCGCTTCCTTGCCCGAACCTATCACAGGCGGCAGCTCCACCTTTCGCCCCGTGCCCGGATTCGCCGTTGCCGGTACGAAACTGGGGGCAAGATGGGACGGCGGCGCGGGCTTAATCGCAGCAGACGTCTTGGCGTCGGCGCCGCCTTTGGTGACCGGCCCGGACGCGGCCCCGCCCAAGGCGACGATGAAGGTATCACCTTCCCTCTTCACCTCGAACGGGGGTACTGTGTTGTTTTGGTAGTCCACAACCATCCGTGCCTTCCCCTTGTAGGTTCCGAAACGGATCTCGTGGATACCCCCTTTGCCCGCTTTTACCGTGCGCGGCACCTGCCCGATCCCGACGTCGTCGAGATCCAAGACCAGGCGGTTGGGGCCGCCGATGGCTCGTGCCAGGTGCGTTCCCGCAGTCCCTTTGACGGTGATGACTATCTGCCGGCCGTCATCGTCCAGTTTGACACCGGTGACCTCTCCGGCCGCGGATGCCCAACCGGGAGAAATCGTGATCACCAGTAACAAACAACCCAGCCATAGTGACGAACGTCTTTTTGCAGGTGACCTCATTATCATCCTCTTCCATAAACCGTGCAAAGACGAGCCGAGGAGGCCGCAACGAATCCGGTACGTCCGTCGGAGCGCCCTAATGATATCCGCAATTCATCTTGCACGGGAATCGAGTCCTCTGCCTGATATCAAGGCTGACACGGATAATACCAGACAATCACAATCAATGTCAACCAAAAATAAACTAAAAAACAGGATGATATGCATATTAGCTAAAGCATCACATCAACATTTGCGCCGTTCGCAACCATCCTACCGAAATGCGGGCTCCGGCGGGGGCCTTTGCGTAGACCCCGGGGCGGCTCCCGGTAAAGGAGGTTGGGGGGAGCTATTGACCCATGCCATGAAGAACGCTACGTTATGCTTGGACGGACACACTTAGTGAGAGGTAGCGGTCGGGGACCGGAGAATCCGTGCTGGCGTGCCGGGAGATTTCCGGGGGTTTCGGCATTAAGGAAGGGCATCCGTTCGGAGTTGCCCGGGGAGGGCGCCGGAACCGAAAGAGTAATATTGGGTCGACTCTGCCAAGATTCGTGATCCGGATGATCTATACATGGCGAGGGGTAACTTGGCTGGTGACGATAACCCGGTGGGAAAAGACTCGCTGCCGTCCGAGGAGTTTAGCGCGGACGGTTCCGAGTCTTCATGCACCGTGGCCGGCTCCGTGAAGCCGGGATTGGCCTACCTTGACGAGGGTCGGATTTGTCGCTTCGTCAACAATGAATTCGAACATTACTTTTCTCTCGAGCCGCATAGCTCCATCGGGCGTTCCCTGGTTGAATTAACGGGGCTTCCCTTTATGAAGGAGGCCCGAGCGGATTTGGAAAGCGTGCGGCGAGGCATTGGATCGGCTCGTCGCGCGTGCGTCAAAGGGCCGGACGGGGACGACCGGATTGTGGACATTGTCCTGGCCCCTTCCTTTACCGAAACAGGCCGAGTTAACGGTTGCATCGTCACGGCAACGGCGGTAGGGAAGACGCCTGCCGAGACTGAGCGCCGACGGGGAACCGACGATCCTGCTCGATCGGTTTGTGAACGCGTTCCTTGGCCTTGTCATTTCATGGACGACCTTGGTCTGCTAACGGGCGTTAACGAATCCTGGCTCAATCTTCTCGGCTATGAAAGGAACCAGGTCGTAGGGATGCCGTTCAGCCGATTCTTGGCTCCAGGGCAGGAGGCGGCGGTTGATGAGACGATCCGGCTCTTCCACGCGGAAGGCGTGTTACAATGCGAGGAATATGATTTAATTAGGAAAGACGGGTCGTTAATACCCGTATCCGTCAACGGTGCGGTTTTTCCCGGCTGGGACGGAATGAAACCACAAGCGTGTTGCAGGCTCACCGACCTCACCGAAATGCGAAGGGTTTCCAAGGCCCTTGCGGACTCGCTTCAGGAGAAGGAATCCCTACTACGTGAGGCTCGACACTACGTGAAGAATAACCTTGCGTCCATTATCAGCTTGCTGAACCTACAATCGAGGCGTGCAGGTACTGATGAACTCAGGCAAGCCTTCAGGGAGGCACGTGATGCCATACGTACGGTTTCCCTGGCATACGACAACTCGTATCAAGCCCACGGCGTGACGACCGTCAGGATGCGGGACTATTTTCGAGATCTCTTGGACCAACTGACGATGTCTTTCAAGCATGCCTGCCGGATGATCATCATCCGGAAGGAAATCGAGAACCTCGCCATGGGGTTGGATCAAGCGGTGTCCCTGGGACTTATCGTCACCGAATTAATTTCCAATTGGTTTGGACCGGCATCGTCCGCCTCGACCGAGAGGTTTCTTTTGGTAGGCTTTAAGGCATCCGAGGGTCCGATCTACGAACTGGTGGTGAGTGACGAGGCTGTGACAAACGGCACGCGAGGGGGCTGCCCGTTTCCGCGAGTAATTGAACCGGATCTGGTTGAAGTGTTGGTCCGTCAACTCGATGCGGAATTGGAGGTCGATGAACGAACCGGAGGAAAGGTCCGCGTAAGATTCCGGGGTGGCGTCAAAGCGTGAAAGGAGGGTCGTCGGACAACTCTCGCCGCCCCCAAGGGGCGTCCCTCCCGAATAGTAAGTGTTCACAGCGACGGCTCGTTGAATCTGGAAAATCAAACCACAAAGTCACCAAGACACGAAGAAGAGCTGGAAATGATTCACAAATGTTTATGCGATCAAAAATCGTGTCGGGCCGTCAGTTAAACAAGAAGTTTGATCGGATAATGCTTGAAGGCTGTTAGCTCTTGATTTCTTTGTGCCTTTGTGTCTTCGTGGTTCAATCCTGATTGATCGTGGTGAACGCTTACCCCGAATCCACGGCCGTATTTCGGGGAAAGGGATCTACGAAGGCGGTAGCTTTCTGTAAAGGAACGAAACGAGCCGTTCGAAGCTGTCAAGAAGAGCCGGCCGCATTGCGGGCGTTTCCGTATGGAGATCATAGTAGGTCGTAAACATATGGTCTTGGCCGGGATAGATGTACATCTCAAAACATCGGTTTGCGGCTCTAAGCTTGCCTGCCAGTTCCACGGCGTACTTCACGTCGTACACCGCATCCGCGTCTCCGTGAAATATCAGCACCGGGGGCAGGCGCGCGGGATCATAGGGCATTATCCAGGGCCATCCGCCGTAATTCCATACGACGCAGCCGATCCGCGGGTCTCTGCACGCGTAGGTCAACGCCGCGTTGGCAGGCTGGGAAAAACCGGACAACGCGATCCGTCGGGCATCCACCTGCGGAAATCTACAAACATGGTCCACCGCGGCCCGAATAGCCTCCAAATACCATTCGATTCCGAAAAAGAGCTTAGCGCCTACCCACACCTGGTTAACGCTTCCTAGGGCATAGCCGGGCATCCGGTCCCATTCGTACGGACCAGGGGCAAGGGATTCCGGATGATTGGACGGGTCGATCAAAAGCACGAAGAAATGACGATTGGCCAGGTATTGACAGTGGACATGGTACTGCACTATCTTCGTTGCTCCCACTCCCACGCTGCAAATAACGGCCGGAAGTGATGATTTTATTTGATAATCCGGCATAAAGCAGTAGGCGGGAACCCTTTCTCCGTTGAGGAGAGGGACTTCCGTTTTGAAGCTGTAGGCATGGGCTCCCCCGGCGAGTAACGGGAGAGCGAGAAGGATCAAAAGTGATGAAGACCGGATCGACAACAACGATTACCTCAATGGTTGAGCCTAGTGCCTTGGCGAAATAGGGGAAATAGTACCACTCGATTTACGCCCTTGTCAATATCCCGCAGGCAGCCGGTCCCCGCGACTTTCCTCCGACACTCGCGGCGCACTCCGCGTGTACACGCCATGAAAGGTAACCACTCAGTTACAAGGAGGAATTTCCAATCTCCACGTGGCGCAGGCTTTCCAGCCTGCGAATTTTCTTAGTCCGATCTCGGCAGGCTGGAGAGCTTGCCCCGCAAGAGTGAATGGTTGCTTGAAGCCGTTGTTTTTCGTTGCGATGGAATGGAGTTTTGT
>JAZDOF010000001.1:0-2339 GCA_043799015.1 Pseudomonadota bacterium
CCGATAGACGAAAATAGCCATGAGCAAGCTCGGGATAAGCCATTGTTCCTCTCAGTTCTTGCTCTTGTGACCCACCCGTTTGTAATGACCGGCTGCCGGTTCAAGGGCGATTCATGTCTTTTGTCGCAAAGTCCAGACCCAACGCCTTGAGCTTATCTTGAGACGGGACGCCGTTTTTTGTCCATCCCCGGATTTCATAGTACCGGTCCAGAAACCTGTCCTGGTTTCTCACGACTTGGCCGTCTCCCGGGGCCCCCCTCGTTAAGAGGGGCTCGCTGGTTATTCTTTTGGGCAAGGCATCCTGTCTTCGATCGAAGCCCTCACGGACGATAAAGGCCCGTTCGAGGTTGACGATTCGCTCACCGACCCGCTTCAAATGATTGAAATCGGCAAACCGCTCAATGCCGCTCGCCGCAGCCAGCATCCTGCCGAAATGTGAAGGAACCCATCCCCAACCTGCAGCAAAGGCGCATACAATCCCCACTTCCCCCGTGGCGGTCCGGTCTTGATTGAAAACAACGATATCTGCATTCTCCTCCTCGGCGAATCGGTCCACAGCCCTGGGCTCGGGAACGCCGAATATTTCTTGCGCGGCGTAGCCGTAGTTGTGGCTTCCCCCGATATTGGAGGTGGCATAATTGTACCCCTGTGATTTTGACCCCCGTGGTTCGTAGGCGGGCAGTTCCAGGCCTTTCACATGCATCGCGTAATCCTCCGCCCCTTTGCCGATGACGGCCGCCGCCCTTTTCGACCCCTCCGCCAACAGGTTGCCGATCCCCTCCCTCAAGGCGATCTTTTTAACGAGGGCCACCATCGCGGCATGATTGCCATAGGTCAGTTCCAGTCCGTCCGTGTCCTTTTGGGTAAGGATCCCCTTCTCGTAAAGTTCGTAAGCAAAGCCTATGCAATTGCCGGCACTGATCGTATCCAGCCCGAGGTCGTCGCATAGTTCGTCTGCGGCAATGGACGCCTCAATAGAGGTGCTTTCGATAGAAGCATTAAAGGACCAGATCGTCTCGTATTCCGGCCCTTCGCTGTGAGCCCCGGCATAGGGTCCTGTCGGAACCGTATGGATCTTACCGCACCTTGCCGCGCAGGCGTAGCATCCAAATTGCCCGGTCCTGAGTTTCTTGTATTCGGCGCCGCCTACCTTCTCGGAGTCCATGAGACGACCATATCGGAAGTTCCTTGTGGGAAAGATCCCCATGTCGTTGGTCACATTCTGGGTGGTCGTTGTGCCCCACTCTTTGTGATGCTGAAAGCCTTTACTCGCTCGGATCAGTGCCATCTGCTCTCTTGCCATTTGCTTGAACCCTTCGGGGTCATGGAGTTGCACGGCGGGCTTGGCGGTGATCGCTATGGCCTTGAGGTTTTTGGATCCCATGACGGCGCCGGTGCCACAACGGCCGGCCGTTCTGCGAGCCGTCACGATGGCGGCATATTTGACAAGCCTTTCACCGGCCGGACCGATGCATGCGGCCCGGGTCCCTTTGCCGTATTTCCGGTCGAGCCAGTCTTGCGTCTCCTTGGTGTCTTTGCCCCAAATCTCCCCGGCATCGTGAATCCGACAGCCTTCATGGGATAGGTGGATGTAAACCGGCTTCTCCGCCTTGCCTTCAACGATGATAAAGTCGTACCCGGCAAACTTCAGCCATGCACCGAAATCGGCCCCTGCCGAAGAGCGGGCAAGACCGCCGGTTAAGGGGCTCTTGGTATAGACCAGCCACCTGGAAACAGCCTGGGCCGAAGTCCCGGCCAATACGCCATTGAGCAGTATTAATTTATTATGCTCACCTAGCGGGTCCGTTCCAGGCATCAACTCCTTATAGAGGGTGCTGATGCCGAAACCCCGGCCCCCGACGAAATCCATCCTTGTCTTCTCGTCAACAGACCCTGTTTCGATCAGGCCCGTTGAGAGATTGACCCGCAGAAATTTCGGGACAGGTGCTCCCATGATTGCCTCCTTTGTTCGAAAAATGAGTTATTTCCTTGGTGCCCCCAAAGCCTTTCCTTACTTTATGTATAGCACTTCCCTCAGCCACCTGCAAGAACAAGCACAATGTGAAGCTCATCTCCGTCCCTTACAGGCTTTGACAGTTCCTCAGGGTAGGCACTTTCCCTGTTCACATAGATATCAACCGAATGAATGAGGTTACCGGGGCCGAGAAACAACCGTTTTTCAAAAGAGGGAAAATGCCTCATCAGATGGGTGAGACATTCGCCCACGGTGGCTCCTGCAACATCGACGGACGTCAACTCATCGGTAAAATGCCTCAGAAATGGCGGGATATGGATTTTGACGGTCATCCGTTTAGCCTCTTTGCCTCGGCCATTTGGTC
>JAZDOF010000007.1:0-5199 GCA_043799015.1 Pseudomonadota bacterium
TGGAGAAGAGAATATGGGAACCTCAACGCCGTTTCCGGTCAAGCTCCTAGGTTGGGTCGCACTCGGTGCGGCCTTCGGAGTAGGGATCAAACTCGGTTCACACCTGGTCGACATGGTAATGGGAGAAACGGACGCACCTGGGAAGCCCGAGGACGCACAATCGGACGAACCCCTTTGGAAGCGCCGATTCGACAGGGTCTCGTGAGTGCCGGCCAAACGGCAGGGGGTGTCGGCAGGAGCGAAACGTGAGTTAGGCCCCGGATTTAGACCCAATGCTTTTGAAATTGGATAACTTATCCATAAGGGCCGGCCTTCAACGTCGCCTGCCCCAAAGCGGTGAGCCGTGGGCAAAAAGGAGCATCGATCAACGCTTACGCGGGGATGACGTCACATCCGCGTGCCGCGAGCTTAGAAATAAATTCCCTCCAGTTCCAACAACTTCCTTTTTATTTCTATCCCCGAGCTATAACCTCCGAGGCTCCCATCGGATCGCACCACCCTGTGACAAGGGATGACGATGGGAATCGGATTGCTTCCGTTGGCTCCCCCCACCGCCCTCGCGGCTTTGGGCACGCCGGCCGCCGCGGCCACCCAACCGTACGATCGGACCTCCCCATAGGGGATCTCCTGTAGCACGCGCCAGACCCTGAGCCGAAACGGACCGGCCCCTGCGAGATCCAAGGGAACGGTGAATTTTACGGGTTCACCTGAAAAATAGCGTTCCAATTCCTCCGTGAGCTTGTCCAGGATGGGGTTGGAAGCTGCCGACCTCGGAATAGAGGACTCCTCGCCGAATTCGATCGATCGGACCCCGAGCTCCGAAACCCTAAGAATCAGCGGACCCGCCACCGGCGACGCATAGGACCGCGTCCGCAAGAGGGACATGACGTGGACTTCCTTTCATCAGTTATACCGATTGCCAAGAGTTCGTGAAACGGACAAAACTTTCGGCGTCGGCTGTAAACGAGTGAACGCCTACGGTAAACACTAACGATAAGCCATCCTTAGACTCTGAACCAGTATCAAGAAGGACAGCGCGGCCATCAGTCCGCCCCAAAACCAATAGGGCAAAAGCAGAATCTGCTGAATCTGAGCTGTATCCGATATCCCCAATGGGCCGGCCGAGTAACTGAACAGGTAGTCAATTTGCCGGTACGTGCTGACGCATGCCTGGACCCCCAGAAACTGGACGGTAAAACCCTGAACCCTCTCGGACCCCTTCACGGAAATCCAGAGTAAACATATACCGATTACCGGAATAACGGCAAGCCCGAATGGGGAACGAACCCAAACGGCCGTTGAGACCAGCATCACGGCCCCCAGCAGCTTCAAGCCCACCGAAGAGCCGAAGGTCGTACGCGATGCAAGAATCAATGCCGCGCCCGCTAGAGGCGGTCCCATGGGCCCCGCCGCCGCGACCACCGCGTTACCGATGGGGCCGAGATACAACGGCCCCCGATAGGATGCCACGCCCGAACCATCGGAGAAGACGCGAAGCTCGTCGAACCCGCCCCCCAACAAGAGGGCCGCCAATCCATGAGCCATTTCGTGAAACCATGTGGCCAGGATGGTGAAGGGATATAGTATAAAATTTCCGTATGGAAGGTGCCACAGGACAACCGTTACTACGGCAGCGGTGATCAGCGCCCCTATGCCCATCTTTCCCGGTACTCGGGAGGCTTGCCTTACGGGTAATGTTGCCATCGCAGATCCTTACGTCCGTTTTGTGACCGTTCAGCAGGACGGTCCCTTGAACGGATGGAGAATTCAACCACAAAGGCACCAAGACACGAAGAACCGGTCGAAACGATTCAAGAGCGCGTATGAGCGCTCACTGTCGTCGGACCTGGGATCCGGAAGCCGGATCGGCCGGAAGGTCTTTAGGATTATTGACCATTGATTTCTTTGTGCCTTTGTGTCGCTTTGTGGTTCTTCTTTACCCATCGCGGTGAACGATAACCTCTTGTCGTCTACGGGGGAGACTCATTCATGTGGAAGCCGCTATTTGTAATCGAGGACCTCCATCTTGATCCGTCCCACGACTTTTAGTATGGCTTCAGCTTCCCGGCCGTCACCGCCCACGGAAACCTTTATGTGGGTCGCGTCGGCGGGGATCTGGTTCATCGTCGGGTCCACCGCAATCCATCCGTTCGCATAGGATTCAGCCCATGCGTGGTATAGGAAGCCCACATCCCTAGTGTAAACCAACCCCGTCACCACGCGAGTCGGTATCTTGCGTGCTCTGGCAAGGGCCGTATACAGATTCGCGTGAGCCTGACACTCGCCTTCCTTTGATCGAAGAACATCGAGGGCCGTGAACGAATCCTTGATTTTGTTCTTAATGTTGCCCGCCGTCCAGTTCACCAGTTTCCTAATTTGAGTGATGTCGTCATCCTTTGCCCCAACCGCTCTTGACGCCTGCTCGATGATCTCCGGATGGTCCGACTGAATGGGTACGGAGGATGCGAGGAAATCCGCGGTGCCCGGCTGAGAACGGGCCGAAGCACGGCCTCCGGGAGCCTTGACATCCTCGGCGGTGATGCTCACATCGAACGGGCGATCTTCCTTGCCTCCTCCGACGACTGATACGACCTGGCGATGATCAGTGGGCAAAAGGCCCGGAGCAACGCCGTCAACGCGAACCTTGAGAAAGCGAACCTTCTCAGGATCGACAATCGGTTTTGATACGCGAACCAAGCTGAAATCCAGAACCAGGTCCTTCTGTTTCTTGTTTTCCTCCAAGAATTTCTTGGCCGAGTCCTTATCTTCCAGCATGGTAATGAGTCTGCCGTCCATTGCTCGTTCGAGCACCGTGAGTCCCTTCGCGTCAAGCCAGGTGTGCACTTGGGACTTACCTATCTTATTGATTACCTTCCAGGCTTCCCCGTTGGGTCCGGGTTTGCCTTCCACCATCGATATTTGCTGATGAACGGTTTCGATACCCTGGCGGTCCGGGTTGAACACCCCGAAAGTGTAGGTCTGCCCGTCCTTGAGGCCCCTGATCGCGGGCATCAAGGATATTGCGCCGGAATGGTATATGGGATCTCCCAGAGGGTACCTGAAGTTCTTTTCCTCACCGGCCGCCTGCAACGAAACCAGGAATTGATCCCCTTCAACGCTTCCCACCATCCGCAGCGTGGAATCATTCATCCTGATCAGCGATTCAAAGGACACCAGGTTCAGATTGGGCCTCACGATAACCTTTTCCTTCATCCGGACCTCGGTGGTTTTTTTCATCGCGGTAAGCCGCATCACCGATTCGGTGGAAATCCGAAAATTCTCTCCGGAGGGTTCTATTAGGAAATGGCTGTATCCCACCCGGTCTTCCTCGAAATACATACCGTACCAGGCCTCCCGGAAAGGTAGTTTTGCCGGAGTTCCGTACCCCTCCATCGGAGATATGGTCGCGGCCTCGGGAGTTTCGATGAATGAGCGGACCACGCACGAGGCTTGAGCAAGAAGAAGAAACACGGCCAGGGCTGTTCCAACCCGTGCCGTCGTTTTGGATTCCGGAATTCGTATCATTGAAGGACAGTATACGGCGGAGGACCATCGGCCGGCAAACGGTTACAGGTAACCGGGATCGGAAACAAGATTTCCTCCGCATCTAACCATTCACTCTTGTGGGGCAGGCTTGCCGGCCTGCCGAGATCGCACCAAGAAAACTCGCAGGCTGGAAAGCCTGCTCCACGTTGAGATTGGAATTACCCGCCCGTAAGTGAATGGTTACCCTTCGCATCCCTCAATCCTTGCCTCCAACACGACGAAAGCGCAGGCAACGGTCTCGGAGTGGGATAGGGATAGATGAATCATGTTGCACTTCAAGTCTCGGGCTATATCCGAAGCCTTTCCCGACAACTCGACGGTGGGACGGGCGTGCGAGCCTCCGCCTACCGTTATGCAACCTGGTCCCACGCCCCCGGTGAATCCCGTTCCCAGGGCCTTAACAACGGCTTCTTTCGCCGCGAAACGGGCGGCATACGCCCGGCCCGGACTTGCGGAGGCCCGGCAGGTTACGATTTCCTCGGATGAAAAGACGCGGCGGATGAAGGCATCGGCCCATCTACCATTCACGGTTCGTTCCATCCGTTCCACATCCACCACATCAACGCCTATACCGAGGATCACGCCGAAACCCTTTCCCTGATAATCGCCTCGGCCACCTTGCACGCTTGAACCGTTTCTTCCACGTCATGGACCCGTAAGATGTCGGCACCTTTCAACAGGCCGGCCACCGCGACCGCGACCGACCCCATAAGGCGCTCACCCGCGACCGGTTGATCGAGTATCTTTCCCAGAAACGATTTGCGAGACGCGCCGAGAAGCACCGGTTTGCCCAGGTCTTTGAATACGTGAAGTCGGTTTATCAGGATAAGGTTGTGGTCGAAAGTCTTTCCAAACCCCACCCCGGGATCGATGATTATGCGCTCAGGGTCTACCCCCGCATCCTCAAGGACTTTCGATCTATCACCAAGGAATCGGTGAACATCACCCGGGAAGTCATGATAGCGTATTTCCTGCTGCATGGTCTTCGGCATGCCGGCCATATGCATTATCACGGCCGCAGCGCCGGTTTCTCTTACCAAATCAACCATGTCCGGCTCGTCTCGGAATCCGGAGATGTCGTTCACTATTTGGGCCCCCGCATCTATGGCGGCCTCCGCCACTCGACGTCGCCTCGTGTCGATGGATATCACCCCGTGCGGTACCCGCTCCATTATTCCCCGGATGACGGGTGTGGTCCGCCTGAGCTCCTCGGTTTCATCGGTAAACGATGACCCGGGCCTAGTGGATTCGCCTCCGACGTCAACGATGTCGGCCCCTTGCCGAAACATCTCCACCCCCGCGTTGATCGCCACGGTGGGATCATAGTGGACTCCGCCGTCGGAAAAGGAATCGGGGGTAGTGTTGATGATACCCATTATAAGAGCCCTCGGTCGTGGATCCAAGGTTGTTCTCGGTAAAGGGATAGGTCCTATGCGCATGGTCTCCTGCCGTATTGAACCGTTCCGGATCATGAAACGACCCGGAAACGTAGAACTATAACGGTTGCAAAAAAAAATGTCCGTTTGGGCGCTGGGACTTCAGCGGGACTTCCGGAAAAGAAACCCCTTGCCCCCTTTATAAAAAGGGTATTCGTGCGTCCTCATGAGTCATTTTGCCCCCCCTTACCGGGCTCCCGGTAAAGGGGGGTTGGGG
>JAZDOF010000728.1:0-2237 GCA_043799015.1 Pseudomonadota bacterium
TCCAATATGGTTTGAGATTCTTCAACCTTTAGTTTGAGGTTCGACGCGACGAGATCGGCCAGCCTGCCCGGGTCTTCGATGGAATCCAGGATGGCCACGGCATCCGGGGACATGACGCCTCGAAGCTGCAGTATCTTTTCCGAGTTCTCCTTTACCGACCGCATCAAGGCTTCCACTTCAATAGACATGGTGCCGGCAAGTTCAGCCATCTTTTCGATCCGGACGCGGAAGAAATCCGTATCGACCTCGTACGAAACGATCCGGGCTTTGGCCAGTCCCTGAACGAGGATCTTCACCCTGCCGTCGGGCAGCTTGAGCATCTTGACGATCATTGCAACGGTGCCGACATCAAATATGTCTTCTTCGGCCGGGTCTTCCTGAGACGAGGACTTCTGGCTGACGAGAAAAATGAGCCGATCCTTTTGCATAGCGGCCTCCACGGCTGCTATGGATTTCTCCCGGCCAACCATCAAAGGCAAGATCATGTATGAGTAAATAACCACGTCACGCACAGGAAGCAGCGGGAGCACGTCGGGAATGTCGTTGAGGTCTATTTGTTGACCTCTCGTAGGATCGTCGTCGGGAAAGTCGTCTTTTCTAATGCCGTCCTCAGCCATGTGTCGGCTCCTCGTTTTCTGGTAAAAGACTTATGTTTGCCGGATCAAGGTATCAACAGCGCCCTACAAGCGGCGCTTTTTTTCCACGATATACTCGAAAACGCAAACCTTATTTACAAATAATGGGCCGTACGGATCCTGTCAAGCCTCATACCGGCCGACGGGCAGGTTTGACGGTAGTGGAGGAAGGTCTCGCAAAGGTGAGCGGGGACGCTCGTCCAACCTCTTTGACGTGACCGGGAGGCCTTAACTTCAATGCTGTCGGCTTAAACAAACCCCCGCACATCATGTGGACCCCTGGGGGGCGCCAAGACCTTTTCTTTGTTTTCATAGCGGCTTCAGGGGGTTACGCCTACGGCATTGGGATTTATCCCGGGGCGGACCCTCATGTCGTTGAAGCCGGAAGCCCCGGATCGCGTCGCCTAGAGGGGCTCGGCGCCGGGTCGCCGTCGAGGGGCTGCGTCGGGGTTCGAACGGAGATCGAGGTGGTCCGATTAGAGGCGCAAACCTGCTTTTGAAAGTCCGTGCTAGAATTGGTCCAAATCCGAACCCGCATAATCCCATCTGGCTCCTTTGATCAAGCCCGTTTCCGATTCCGAAGGAGCGCTCCCGACCTTGAACACTTCCCGTAGGCCGTGCTCCGCATTGGTGACCAAACCGGTCCTGGAATCCACACGGCGAAACTCGATGGAGTCGGGGACCTGGAAGTCCTTTACGGGTTTGTTCGCAAGCACTTCTTTCATGAAATAGCCCCAGATGGGCGCTGCGGCCTTTCCTCCCGTCTCACCTTCACCAATCGGCAGCTCGTCGTCGAAGCCGACCCATACGCCGCATGTGTAATCAGGACTGAACCCCATGAACCAATCGTCGATGGAGTCGTTGGTCGTGCCGGTTTTTCCTGCTATGTCCGGTCTACCCACGATTTTCTTGAGCACCGTAGCCGTCCCTCTCTGAACGACTTCCTGGAGCAGCGTGCTCATGATATAGGCGGTGCCTTCGTCTATTCGGCGACGCAAGACCGGCGATCCCAACTCGGGAATCTCGGCGGAAGCTCTTGTGGAGCCGGCTTGATGAGAGACCTTTTGAATCTGGGGTTGATCGACCTGAGCCGGGTCATCCAGCAGAATGGGTGGATGGTGTTCTTCGAGGATTTTGCCCGTTTGGTCCACTATCCGGGTCACGTATTGGTTCGGCACCACGAATCCGCGGTTGGGAAACGTGGAAAATGCCGTGAGCTGCTCCTCCAGCGATACCCCCGTGGATCCCAGCGCGAGGGTAAGGTTGTTGGTCAAAGGAGAGGTGTAACCGAGCTTTCTTGCATACGAACGAGCGTGCTCCAGTCCGATTTGCTGTAGTATCTTTATGGTGGGGATGTTCACGGACTGAACGATCGCGTTGCGGAAAGTCATGGGGCCCTGAAATCCCCCTCGGTAGTTTTTTGGACGCCAGACCTCGCCGGTCCCGGCTACGGAGATCGCTAACGGCGAATCGAGGATTATGTCCGAACACGTGAACCCTTTGTTTAGGGCCGCCGCATAGATCACCGGCTTGAAAGAAGAACCCGGCTGGCGTCTCGCCTGGATTGCACGATTGTACTGAACCTCCGCCCCTCCCCATCCG
>JAZDOF010000052.1:0-7739 GCA_043799015.1 Pseudomonadota bacterium
GGCCGCGCGCGTTGCCCCCCAGCGAGAAACCGCGAGAAATACGCAAGGCCGCCGTCATCGGCATGGGCGCCATGGGAACGGGCATCGCTCAAGCCATCATCGCGGCCGGCATCCCCGTTGTGGCTCGCGATGAAAACGAACCCGCCACTCGAAAGGGGATGGAGCGCATATCGAGCTCCATCCAAAAGCGCGTCGAGCAGGGCAAGCTCTCGCCACAGCGCGCCGACCAAACGCTGGGCCTGATCACGACAACCACAAGTTGGGAGCCCATCGCCGCCGCCGACCTGGTCATCGAGGCCGTCTTCGAGGACGCCCAGGTGAAACGCTCCGTCATCTCCAGACTGGAGGACATCTGCGGCGCCGGCGTCCTCATTGCCACGAACACCTCGACCCTCTCGCTCGACGTCCTCGCCGAAGGGATGAAGCACCCCGAGCGGTTCCTCGGCCTGCACTTCTTCAATCCCGCGCACCGCATGCAGTTGCTCGAAATCATATGTGCCGAGCGAACTTCGGATCAAACTCTCGCGACCTCGGTGCACTTCGCACGGACTATCGGAAAGATACCGATCGCGGTCAATGACGGTCCCGGGTTCTACGTAACCAGACAGCTCATTACCCTTCTTGGAGGGTCAGTGTACTTGGTCTCGGACGGGGTGGACGCGAACCAAATCGAAAACGCCGTGAAGGGATTCGGGATGCCCATGGGACCGGCCGAACTGGAAGACCTTACAGGCATCGACATTGGATACCACGTCAATAAGACCTTCGAGCAAAAACTCGGAAGTAGGTACAAAATTCATCCCTTGACGGAGCTTATCTATCGGACGGGTTGCTACGGCCGAAAGACCGGTAGCGGATACATGGACTACACGGGAGAACGCCCGGTCCCTAATCGCAAGGTCGTCGATGTCGTGGAAAAATACATCAGCGACAACGGCGTACTTCCAAGGCCGATTTCCGATCAAGAGATAATCGACACCTTGCTTGGCTTGGCAATTAATGAAGCGGCTTTGATGATCGAGGAAGGCATATGCGATCGACCCCGGGAAATGGATTTGGCCATGATATACGGCGCCGGGTTTCCGGCCTATCGAGGCGGCGTCCTGCGCTATGCCGACACGTGGGGCGCATCAACGGTGTACGACAAATTACTGGAGCTTGAAGCTCGATACGGTGAACGGTTCAAGCCGGCCGCGCTTCTAAAAGACATGGCCGCTTCGGGAAAGAAATTTTATCAGGATTAGATACAGGAGCCACCGATGAGAGAAGTAGTGATAGCAGGATATCTGAGGACCGCTCAATCCCGCTCCAAGCCCTCGGACCCCTCCAAGGATTGGTTCGGAAGGATAAGGGCCGATGAGCTGCTGGCCAAGGTGTTGCCCGAATTGGTCAACAGGACCGGCATTGACCCGGGGGAGATTGACGACTTCATTGTAGGCTGCGCCCAGGCCGTCGGTGAGCAAGTCACTTTTGGCGGTCGATACCCGGTATTTATGGCCAACCTCCCGGAAACGGTGCCGGCCAAATTGGTGGACCAACAGTGCGGCTCCTCAATGGCGGCCGTTCACACGGCATACCTGGAAATAGCCACCGGCAATGCGGATACGGTAATGGTCGGCGGCATGGAAAATATGACCAGGGTCCCAATGGGAGGGCCTACCAATGATGCCGGATTGGCCGCGCCCAATATGGCTCTTTTCACGGCCCCCGAGTACCGCCACTGGGATATGAACACGACCATGGCCATGGGGCTCACCGCCCAAGAGCTTTTGATTCGGACGGACTTCACCCGGACCGACATGGACAAATGGGCCGTACGCTCTCATCACCTCGCGGCCAAGGCCGCCAAGGAGGGCTTTTTCGACGGTGAAATCCTCCCCATCGAGGTTGAGCAGGCCGACGGCTCATTCATGACGGTGAAAACCGACCAAGCCGTTCGCGCGGACACCACTCTGGAAGCGCTCGAAAAACTCAGACCGGCCTTCAAGCCGGGTCACCAGATCACCGCCGGTAATTCCTCACCCGTAAATGCCGCGGCATCCGGAATGATACTCATGTCCGAAGAAGCCGCTCAAGCAAAAGGTATTGCGCCTTTGGCCGCAATAAGATCCATAGGGTTTGCCGGTGTGAACCCGGTGATTATGGGTGTCGGGCCCGTTCCGGCCAGTCGTAAGGCCCTACGGAAGGCCGGCCTGGAGGCTGGGGACATCGACTTTTGGGAAATAAACGAAGCTTTTTGTATTGTGGTCTTGAATTGCATCAAGGAACTGGGAATCGATCCGGACAAGGTCAACATCAATGGGGGAGGTACGGCCATTGGACATCCCATGGGCGCGACGGGCATACGTCTCGTCGGCACCTTGGCCCGGGTACTTAAGGAAAAGGGAGGCCGCTACGGATGTGCCAATGCTTGCGTCGGCGGCGGCCAAGGAGTGGCGACCATCATTGAACGAAGACCCTAATACCGAACAACTCTTATGACGATTGGTCGATAACGTCTCGTTGCTCATTCGACACGGGGCCGTGACCCGTCACGGTCCCGGTTCCGTGCACCATTTGTTCGAACTCGTAATGACATAAGACGTCCGTTTCGCCGGTCCGCGAATGGGAGAATGAAAATGGATATGAACATTCTGAACGGAAAAAGGATCTTGGTGGTAGACGATGAACCCGACATTTTGGAAACGGTGTCGGATTCCTTCGAGACCGCGACGATCGTAGGTGCGGGAGGTTTTGACGAGGCACGTCGGTTGATCGAAAAGGAGTCCTTTGATTTGGCGATCCTGGATATCATGGGCGTCAACGGGTTCGCCCTCTTGGAGGCGTGCAGAGCAAACAAACTACCCGCAGTCATGTTGACCGCCCACGCCATAAACCTCGAAAGCCTTAATGTGGCCGTTCGACTTGGTGCCGTATCCTTTCTTCCAAAAGAGGAGCTTGAGCGATTACCCGAGCTGGTAGCCGAGATATTGGAAGATTTGGCTAAAGGGCAGACTCACTGGGCGCGGCTGTTCAAGCGGCTCGGTCCCTTTTTCAAGGAGAAATTGGGGGTGTTGTGGGACGATGACGATGATGAGAACAACAAGTTCCCGAAGACGTTCTACTATTGACCCTGCGATTCCTTGGGGGTAGACGTCCTACCGGGGGAATGCCTTCCCTCGGCCGCTGAGAACCGACCCACTGAGCCTCCGGCCGCTCGGCTCCGAGGCTCGATGGTTCCCGGCACAGGGCTTGGTAACGCTTTTTCATGGTTCGTCGTGCATCGGTGAGGCATGGAAATCCTTGCCTCCCCCTCTCTCAATTCTCTCTCGAACTTCAGGGTATGGACTCAATGTGTACTCCAGCGGGACGTGAGTCGTTAGGATCGCGGTCCGCGAAGAATTAGACCTACTTCGGATCTCCCAAAGGAGAATACCAATATGACAAATCTGCTGGTTGATGAACGAGATGTGAAATTCGTGCTCTATGAACAACTGGGCATTGATGAGCTGTGTAAGACGGAAAAATACTCGGAATTCTCACGGGAGACCCTCGACATGGTAATGGAAGGGGCCCAAAAGATCGCCGAGAACGAACTGTGGGCGGTGAATGCGGAGGGCGACAAGATAGGAGTACGTCTCATCGACGGTCGGGTCCGGGTACCCGAGGCCTTTCGAAGGCCGTACGATCTATTTCGCGAGGGTGGCTGGTTCAGCCTCCCAATAGATCCTCAATTCGGCGGCATGGGGTGTCCTCTATCCGTGAATGCCGCGGCCACCGAGTTGTTTGCAGCCGCCAATCTCGCGTTCATGGGTGTACCGGGTCTCACTGTGGGCGCTGCGCGGGTCATTCAGGAATTCGGCACTGAGGACCAACAGGCGACTTACATGACAAAGATGTACTCCGGCGAGTGGGGCGGGACGATGTGTTTGACCGAGCCCCAAGCCGGCAGCGACGTCGGAGCCTTGAGAACAAAGGCGACCGGGAACGGAGACGGCACGTATTCCATCGTGGGGAGCAAGATATTCATAACGTGCGGTGACCAGGACTTGACGGACAATATCGTGCACCTGGTTCTGGCTCGTGTGGAAGGGGCGCCGTCCGGCACGAAGGGGATAAGCATTTTCATAGTCCCTAAGAAGAGACCGGAAGATGGAACCCTCGTGGACAACGACGTCACGACGGCCGCAGTGGAAAAGAAACTGGGTCTGCATGCCTCACCCACCTGCGCACTCAATTTCGGGGAAAAGGACAAGTGCATCGGATATCTCATCGGTCGTGAAAACTCCGGGATGTCGATAATGTTTCAGATGATGAATGAAGCGAGGCTTGGAGTTGCACTTCAAGGTCTCGCCCTGGCCTCCGGAGCTTACATGCACGCCCTTAGATACGCTCGGGACAGGGTTCAAGGGTCCCACTTCAAGGCCGCAAAGGGGTCCGCGGATGTGAAAGTGCCCATCATAGAACATCCGGACGTACGTCGTATGCTCCTCTGGATGAAGAGCACCACTGAGGGCATGCGGTCATTGCTCTACTTCGTGGCCCATTGCGAGGACCTTGCGGCAGTCTCAAAGGACAAGGGCGAGGCCTCCGAGCACAAGGGGCTGGCCGATCTTCTGCTCCCGGTATGCAAAGCTTGGAGCACCGATGTGGGATTCAGGGTCACCGAGTCGGCCGTGCAGATTCACGGGGGATATGGGTTTTGCAGCGACTATCCGGTGGAGCAGTTTCTCAGAGATATAAAGATTACGTCAATATATGAAGGCACCAACGGTATTCAGGCGCTCGACCTTGTCGGCCGCAAACTCGGATTGAATCAGGGCGCTCCATTTAAGAACTTCACGGCCATGGTGCATAAGACCTCGGCAATGTCCCGGCGGAACCCCCGACTCTCGCAGGCCGCGGAAAAGCTTGACGAAGCGGCGGCCCAATTAGTTGAAGTCAAGGAATTCTTCTCCTCGAAAATAATGTCCGGAGAAACCGATATCCCGGTCTTGTACGCCACTCCCTTTCTGGAGCTTTTCGGAGATGTCGCGATCGGGTCTATGTTGCTCCGGCAAGCGGAGATCGCGGACCGAAAGCTTCAGGACATCTATGAAGGCGCCGGCGCCGACGATGCGGAAAAGCGGAACGAGCTCCTGACGGCGGGCGGGGACGCCGCTTATTACCGTGGGAAGATCGCATCTGCCGCATTCTTCGCCAACAGCGTTCTGTCATTGGCCGAAGGAAAAGCGCGGGCCGTCATGAGCGGGGAACGCTCGGTATTGGATATTCCAAAGGAATGTATCCTTAGATGCTGAAGCATTTGAGGTTTTCGTGAAGAGCTTGGACGGGGACTCAGCGAGAGGGGCAAAAGGCCGCCCGGGGAGGGAAGCTTATCCCACTGTTCCTAATCGGACGGTGCAATCGCTATCGCTGCAACGCCGAGGACTACTTCGTCGGGCTCTTGACCTTGAATAGGCCGTACCCTTCGCCTTCAACAATGAGATTGAAGGCCTCCGGATGGGCGCGCATCCATCCGAGTTCCACGGAAGCGGGGAAAAAGCTCATGACTTCGGTGATACCGTGCCGGTGGACACGGGCCAGCCAGGACTCGTAACTCACACGTTCCGTGGGGTCGGCCCCTGGGCCGAAATGCAGTATTTTTCCACTTTCCGTTATGGGTACGTAGCGGATGGTGTTTTGGAGAGATCGGCCCATGAACATATACATAAACCAGTTGTGGGACTCCCGCTCCGGTCCTCCGGTCACGGCAATGTTTCTAGGCTGGGAAGGGTCGTCTACCAACTCGGCCGCCTTGGCCCAGTATTGGCTTACGAAATAGGAGAAGTAGCTTTTCTCCACAGCCTCGTAACGAATATGCGTTCGCGTCCAAGCCTGGCACGTGAGAAGCGCCAAGAGCAGCGCCGTCGCGACCAGGGCAGGCTTCGGAGGCCGCAATCGCGCGGCTGAGTATGCGGCAATCCCAGCCGCTATCGTGGCTGATGCGGCACCGGCCAAATAGGGGAACTCAAACGGTTGCCAATAGATGGCTGCCCCAAGGACAAGGTGCAAAACCGAGGCGCATAGCAGAAAATTGAGGAAGCCCTCCAGCCATTTTCCGCCAAGAACCAGTGGGCTTATGGCGAAAAGCGGCAGACAGGCCCCGAGCAAGAAACGAGCATTGCACCAGGCCAAATACCGGCGAATATACGTAAACCCGGGACCCATGTACTGCCCCCAAACAGCACCCACCACAACGCCGATCAACAACCCCACCCACACACGCCGCTTGATGGAAGCGACAAGGGAGACGACGCCTATGGACAAGGGGACAAGGCTCAACAGACTATAGTTGCCGGGCATCCATGCATCACCGTCACGCCACGGCCGTACTGAGAACCTGAAGGGCCGCCGGAAGAGCTGCCCCAGTGCGTTTGCCTCCTCCCGCAGATCGTACGGTTGGGCCTCCTGGAGACCAAAAAGCCAATCGGTCACGGGAGTGCTCTCCCCAAGCGTTATTCCGAAGACCTTCACCGGAAACGGGGAAAGGGGATAGCCTGTGGCGTGCATGCTTTGGACGAGCCAAGGGACTATGGGGACGGCCATGAGCAGGAGTGCCGCGCCGCACATTGCCGCTTTGCGCGCTTGGAACGGACGATGAGCGATGATGCGTAAAACAACAACAGCGACGATACCGCAGAGCGGCAGGGCTGCGACCAGCTTTATGCCTGCGGCCACGCCCAGTGCCGCCAGGCTCATAACCAAATAGCGAGCATGAAGATGCAATAGGAACTCAGCGGCAAAAGCGACCCCTAGAACGAGAGTCAACGCCACTGCGTTGTCGACATAGTACCCGCCCACCGGGAAAACCACAACGGGCACGAACAAACAATAGAGCGCGGACACAAAGGCGCTCTTCCGCGACAGGCCGACGCATCTGCCTAGGAGGAACAGTGCGGGAAGCAGACAGAGCCAGTGAACGAAATCCACCACCCCGGCAATAAAGTCACTGTGGAAAAGGAGCATTCCCAAGGCATGAAAGATGGTGCCGCCACCTGAAAAGATTCGGTGGTTGTACCATCCTCCCGGCGCTTCCATGAGCGATAGGTGACCGTTTTGCACCCACATACCGGCCTTCACCGCATGATACGTGAGCGCATCCCAAGCTAATGGGGGTAAAAGACCGCTTCTGCAACCGACAAGGACGGCCCCGATCCCTAAGACCACCAGGAGCCCCTTCTGGAAACGGTTTGTGGAGGTCAACACAAATTCTCGGCATTGGAGCATGTCTTGTCGCAGGCCGTTCACCAAGGCTCCGACCCGGTATCCGGTCACCCGTACCAGCCCGACCAAGCAAACGGTTAGCGCCACCACCGCCGGGAGGCCGAAGATTCCTGCCGCGGCCATCACGTGGAAACATACGGTGGTTATCCATAGGCCGACCACAATGATCCCGCACCATCTGACCGATATCGCTTCCAGGCCGAGGATACGGTCGGCTGTCCCGGACGCGACGTAAAACATGCCTGCGACGAGAAAGATCGTCGACAGGCATTGCATCCAAAAAATCGCCGTTTCCCACAGTTCCATTAGTGCTCACAAATTCGACATGTCATTACCGTGCAGCCGGTATGCGGACAACCGCCTTTACCATAAAGAACGCGTTTGTGAAGCTGTTGATCCACACTATGCAACCCCAACCGTAACCGTTCACCGGGAACGACTCCAAGAAAAAGAAAAACAAACCACTAAGGCACCAAGACACAAAGAAAGAATTA
>JAZDOF010000057.1:0-4358 GCA_043799015.1 Pseudomonadota bacterium
GCTTGCCTCGGCCATGTACGATTCTTGGATCGGGAAGCTATCCAAGCTGCCGGATGAGGTGATGATTTTTCCGGCTCATGGAGCGGGATCACTCTGCGGCGCTCACTTGAGCGATGAGCCCAAGTCGACCATAGGCAAGGAGAAGGCTACAAACCCCTACTTCAGGGCAAGGGGTAAGGGTGAGTTTATTGCGCTGGTGTTGCAGGGTATCCCCGACGCGCCCCAGTACTTCGCGCACAACGCGAAGCTCAACCGCCAGGGGCCTCCGCCGGTGAATTGGGATGCATCGATGCCCGAGGAGGTAAAGGCATCATCGGATTTAACGGATTCGAACAAATTCTACTTAGTCGACGTGAGAGACGCACAGAGCTACGAGAGAGGGCACATCCCCAATTCGGTGAACATTGCCGTGCGGGGCAGAATCGAGACCTGGGTCGGCATTATGGTACCGTGGGGAGCCAACCTGGTACTGGCAGGGGACGCGGACCTGCTCAAAGAGGCTCGTCACAGACTGCATCGAGTAGGATACGGTGGCGGAATCCTGACCATAGACTCCTGGAAAAGGGCGGGGATGACCGTGAAGACGGCGGATCCCATTAAACCCGACGACCTTTATGCTCTGATGGAAAAGGGTGCGAGCCCATTGGTGGTGGACGTGCGCCCGCCCGCCGAGTGGATGGCCCTTCGCATAGGCAGGGTCCTGAATCTTCCTCTCAACAATTTGACCGCGCTTTCATCGAAACTGGATCCCGAGCAGCCCGTGGTGCTCGTCTGCAACTCGGCTTATCGCTCAAGCATGGCGGCCGGCATCCTGGAACGCAAGGGATTCAAGAAGAGTCGCAGCCTGCAAGGCGGTAGCGAAGCATGGATCGAAGCAGGTCTTCCCGTTTATGAGGGAGAAAAACCGCCCGAAGCGGACTTGGTGCCGGTGAAGGCAACCCCCAAGGGAAAGGAGCCGGATAAGCCATAGGCCGCGGTCCGGCCGTCGTAGACAATGTATGGGCGGAGTAATAGCCTATACGGATAAATCGGAAATAAAACAAAACCACGAAGAACAAAGGCACTAAGGAAGTCGATTCTACATGATGAGGGGAAACGACCCGCCGTTTTGTCGGCCCTTACACGACCGGTGATTTCAACTCCATGTAGGTCCGAGGTCCATCTGTGATTTATCCCGATAATTTCCTAGTGTCTTGGAGTCGTTGTGGTTGCTTTTCTTTCGGGTCAGCCGAGCGGTAGAGGTTTACCGTTTCCGCCCGGATGACGCCTCACCTTTATGTCAGGGAGATACCGTGGCTGAAAAGGACAAACTCGACCTTTCCAACCCTAATTTTTTGGATATCGTGGTGGATTACCGTCGCTGGTTCGTTGTGACGGTAGCCGTTATTACGGTCATTCTGGCCTATTCGGTCCCCAAACTGGAGACCGACCCCAGTCTAAAATCCGGGGTGGACACCACATCCGAGGCGTACCGCCTGTATGAGCGCTATCTGCAGGACTTCGGCAACGAAGAGTTCATATTGGTGGTGATGAAGCCGGGAACGGACATCGCCGGCGGACTAAACGCGCTCGAAAAATTAACCAACGCGGTGGAGAAGATGGGGTCGGTGGCCGAAGTGCTCAGCCCTACCAATCTCAAAATGTTTCAGAAGAAAGGGGGCCTTTTCGGGAGCTACCCCATAATCATGAGGACCGACGGATCCCCGTCGCTTCTCGACCGGGCGGACCTGGCCCGGATGAAGAAAGGGTTCCCGTTGCTGGACTTGCTGATCTCGGATCACGGGACCGCGTTCGGGGTATTGGTACGTATCGACGAAAGGTACAAGTTTGATCAAGAGGTCAACAAAACCATCATCCACGACATCGAACGCCTGGTGATGGAAGCGAGTCCCCCGGGCACGGAATTACGCATTGTAGGCGCCCCTCTCATACGCCGTGCCATTGTCCGATACAACATCCAGACAGGGGTGATTTTCGGATGCCTTTGCATGCTCATAGGAACCGTCGTCTCGCTGTATGTTTTCAAGAGCATCAAGGTAACGGCCATCACCAACGCGATACTGAGCATATGCGTTCTGTGGGTCCTGGGATGGATGGCCGTGCTGGGCATTCCGCTCAATTCCACAACGGCGCTGTCCTTCGGTTTCATTCCGATCACTACCTTGGAAATAGTGATTCACATGGTGGTGCGCTATCACCAGTTTCACAAAACGAGTCGCGAAAAGACGGCTGCGTTGAAACAAACGGTTCGTTGGTTGGCGCGGCCTTGTCTAATCTGCTCGGCCACCACTGCCGTGGGCTTCGGCACTTTGATGGTGAGCTCGATCCCAATGGTGCGTCAATTGGGATTCATAATGTCCCAAGGCATCATCGCATCGTATTTTCTCGCCATGGTCCTCACTCCCGCCTTCTTCATGATTATGAAATCATTGGACGCTCCCGAGGAGTCGGGGATGCTCCGGGATTGGGTTGACGGCTTCCTGGGCCGGATTGAATCCGCGTTCTTTGCCTATCCTCGATTATTCGTGGGAATTGGAGTCGCGCTTGCCGTCGCACTCTTCTCCGGGGCGCCCATGATCCGAAGCGATACTCAGATCCTCCGGATGCTGAGCGACAAGACGCCGGAAATTCAGGACCTAGCTTTTGTAGAGAAGAATCTCACCCCGGTCAATTCTCTGGAGCTTATGGTTGAGCTGGATACAAGCCTTTTGGCCGTACCGGAGAACTGGAAGAAGATCAAGGAATTGGAAAAAAGCGTACGGAACGTGCCGGAAGTCGTGGCGGTGGAATCCTTGCTCTCACTTTTGGAATACCTCGACGCGGTAATGGAGGAACAGTCGGACCGGCCGCCCGACATATTCAGGAACCCCGGGCTGTTGTCACAGTTGCTCATGGTTACTTCACTGAGCGGGGACGGTGAACGGGTGAAGCGACGATTTCTCAATGAAGCCGGAGACCGCCTCCGCATATCGGTACGCATCAAGAATTCCCCCACAGTACCCATCGGCACAACCATAGAGCACATACGGTCCGCTGCGGATACGGCGATACATGGGTTGGGGCGGGCTTGGGTGACGGGTGAGATCGCAGTGGTGGAAAACCAAACATCAGGCCTCATAGATGATCAGATTAAGTCGATGTTCTTGGCGGCCGCGCTCATCACCGTCATCATGATGATTCAAATGGGATCCCCGTTGCTCGGATTCATCTGTCTCATTCCCAACATACCGCCTGTGGCGGCGGTGTTCGGGATTATGGGATGGTTCGGGATACCCTTGGACAGTGTAACGGTCTTCGCGGCCACGGTGGCCATTGGGCTTGCGGTTGACAACACGATTCATTTTCTCACCCAAATCAAACGCGAGATCGCCCTGAATCCGGGCAAGGATATGGGGTATTTCGTGAGCACGGCGTACCGGCTGACGGCCAAGCAGATCCTTTCATGGTGCGTAGTCACGATGCTGGGCTTTCTGGCTCTGGCGGTTTCGCCCTTTCGTCCGGTCGTCTTTTTCGGTATTCTTGGATGCTCATCGCTCTTACTGGGTTTGTACGGGGACCTGATCTTCATACAATCGTTAATCCTGACTTCGTCCGCGGTGAGGAATACAATCAGGACCCTGTCCGAAAAGCACGCAAATCCCTGAATTGCGTTACGCTCAGGGTTAGTTGGGCCTATCGCCTCTGCCGATACCCCTTTCGTTCACGTGGGGGATCATCCGTGGATCCCCTTTCGACGGGTCAAGGAGAAACCGGGACGGTGGTCCCCCGCGGATGAAAGAAAACCGACCATGGAAATAGTACCCAAACAAAACGGAATCGTAAGCTCGCTCACATGAATGTGCGTAAGATATTGACGGTCTTGGCCTTGTTCTCGCTTCTGTCCACAGCGACCGGAGGCTATCTCTACTACCGCTTTGCCAGGGACTCCGCAGCCAAAGAAGCTGAAGGAGAACTCGCAGTCAAGACCCAATTGGTGAAGGACCGAATTGATCGGCTGATGTCCGGCAGTAACATGGAGGTTCGTGCCCTGGCTGTCTTCGAAGAGCTTCAGGCCGCTTTGCTGAACACCAACCCGGAAACGGTCTCTGAAGCTAACCGGATCTTGGACCATTTCGTGGAAGGTCTGGGTGATGATATTTGCTATCTTATAGATAGAACAGGAAAAACAGTAGCTTCCAGTAATCGGCATGACGCGGGTAGCTCTGTCGGGATAGATTATTCTTTTCGTCCATATTTCCGTGAAGCCCTCTTGGGTAGATCGAGCAGTTATCTGGCTCTCGGGCGGACAACCGGCCTCCGAGGCATCTATTCCGCCTATCCGGTGTATCGGGCGGGCACCGAAAAGCCTTTGGGAGTCG
>JAZDOF010000060.1:0-6432 GCA_043799015.1 Pseudomonadota bacterium
AGGAGAACCGGCAGCGACAAGGCGAGGATCGCTTTGCCCAGGGAGATCCTGTGAACTTCCTTCAACCCCACAACGGTGAGGTAGAGTTTCCACCAAAAGGCGACGATACCGCCGACAATCGGTATGATCGAGAAAAACTCAGGGCCCGAAGAATAGCACACTACCCGGAAGGTGGCTTCCACCGGTTGTTTGGCGGACCCGGTCAGGAACAGCGATGCATGGATGAGAAAGGCCCACACGAAAATACCGCCGAAGATAAGAATGGGAATGAGAATTCCCACGGCAACGGCACCAGCACCTGAGAGATCCAGTTGAACAAGGAACGGGTTCTCTTCCTGGAAAGCCCACAGGACCTTTATCACCGCCCCGAGGGTTTCCACTATGAGGGCGAACAACAGCGGTTGCAGCAACCCGCCGCCTATGGGTATGGCCGAAAAGAATTGATCGGTCTTTATCAGGCTGTCCTTGATTGTGAAGAAAAGTCCTCTAAAAAGGCCCAAGTTGTCCTGGTCTTCCCAAGGGCAATACCCGGAAACGCGATGAAATCCGCCATCCCCTTCATCGCCGCTCTCGATGATGATTTGGTCGTTGCCTGAATCGGGTGCCGCATCAGGGATCGGACTTCCGCAAAAAGCACAGTATTTCCCATCTTCCGTTGGTCCAAGGTCACGGCCGCATTGGGGACACTTCACGGTTCCATCCTTCGGGGCGCTCCATCGAAACGGACGGGTAGGCCCCTAAATCAGCAGAGGTAAGTATTTCGTGCGGACCTAGATCAAACGATCCGCAACCCATGCCTCATCGGTTACGCAGGAAATCCCGGCCTGATACACGGTCCCGTCCCGCCTACGTATGCCTATTTCTTCGCCCCTAACCGACGGTTTGGCGTATCGCCGCAGAATACCGCCGAGGAGCTTTTCTTCGTCGCCGTTGACCTCGCCTTGAGCCAGAACCACGGGACCGGGGAAGTGCATCGGGAAGAACAGCGTACCTGCATCAGCGCGCGCTTCAATGAATTCATTCTCTTTGTGATTGCGTCCTACTATCGCCTTCAGTCCCGGTCTGATTCGGACATGCCTGCCGACGTTGAGTAATTGAAGGTCTTCCCTGGAAACGGATTCGGAGTCTCTTAGCAAGTCTCGAGCCCGGTTCGCAAACATTGGATCGGTAAGCAAACAGCCTCCCGCCGGTGCCTGGTACCCCGTCAAACCAATATCCGCCGCAAGCTGAAACTGGGGCTTTCTTCCTCGACCTGTCACTTCCAGCAGGCTCTCCCGGTCAACTATCCCGGCATTTTCCGGTTCGGTCGGCGCGAGGCGTTTGGCCGAAAGCGGACGCAGCACTATTCCTCGGCAATCGGCCCTCTTTTCGATCAGGTTCATGGCATCCCTGCGCTGTGACATCGGGCGTTGGCCCAGCACTTCACCCGTTACCAGGAATGACGCGCGCTGTTCTTCCATGAACCGTTTCGCTTTCTGAAACGTGTAGATGCGACAGTCTATGCAAGGATTGAAATTCTTACCGTAGCCGTATCGGGGGTGCCGGAGGACCTCCAGGAAGTCGTCGCCCTTTTCCATGAAGACCACGGGCACATCCAGGTACCGCGCGGTGACCATAACGGGGGAATCATCGCGTGCCGGGTCTGCTATGGAGAAGAAAGACGTGAAGTGAAGCCCGATTATTTCTATCCCGAGCCTCTTTACCAAGTGAATGGCCAAGGCGGAGTCGAGACCGCCGGAAATGAGAGCTATGGCTTTGCGGTTCATTTTTCCTTGTGAACGTTGCCGTATTCCGGCCGATGAAGCACCGTCAGGTATCTCCGAGCTCAGACGGGCTCGTCTCCTCGATCGTCCCGTTCCTCGAATACTTCGGCGGAGAATATCCGGATCTCCGTATCGGGTTCTTCCCACGCGGATCGGTGTAGGCCCGCCTTTTCGCACGCGTGTTCGAGAAAGGTTACCGCGTCCCAGTGCAGCTCCGAGGCTACCTGGGGCAGCAACAAACCGGACATGGACCCTTTTTGGACGAACACCCCGTGAATTCCGACGTGTATTTCCTCGGGCCCGGTTATTCTTTCCATCGGTGTAAGTACCGATATTTCCAAGCTAATGTGAGTCAATTCCTCTTGCATCAGCGGCCAAAATCGGGGGTCTTCACTCGCCGCCGCTCGTGCCGCATCGACAACGGCCGAGGCCAGAGGGGCTTCGCCTGCCGGTGACCCCATGCAACCGCGTAACATACCCTGCTTGTGAATGGATACAAAGACGCGGTATTCGCGTTCAAGCAGGCCGCCGGCATGCGGCACCGGCGCCGGCGGTTCTCCGTTGACCGCACTCTCCACGGACCTCCGGGCCAGAGCCGCCAAGAAGAGCCGCTCTTTCCCGCTGAGCCCGATTTCGGTGCCGACGTCTTTTCTTGATGACATTCAACGCTCCGTTGTTACCGTGGACTAGAGCAAAAACACCCATTAGGGCCGTAGGGGCTGCCGAAAGAAATGTCCGTTTGTGCGAACGGACCTCTTCGGGGCTCCTCAGGAAGATCCTCCCTACCTTTCAGAAAAAAAAGGGCATGGGCCCTATAGTGACGCTCCTTGAATTTTGCGGCAAAGCCGGCCCGGCGGAACCAAGGTAACGTAGGGGCGGGGATAAACCCCGCCCCGATGTTTGTTTCTGTTTTCGACATCCTCCCGGTTCAGAAGGAAATTATGTCACTTGCTCCGACCGTCAGGCGCGCCCGATTTCATAGATCCGCCGGAGACCCCCCGTCAGGGGAACACGGCCGACATTTCCAGACCTGCGGTTTCATCGCACCCCATAATGAGATTCATGTTCTGTACCGCGGCTCCGGAGGCTCCCTTAACGAGATTGTCGATCGCGGCCATGCAAATGATCCACCCGGTCCGTTCATCCACCTCGACCGCGACGTGACACATGTTGGAGCCCCTGACATGGGCCGTATCGGGAAAAGAACCGGACGGAAGGACACGGACAAAGGGCTCGTCTCGGTAAAAATCCTCGTATTGTTCCCTGAGACGTGCCGCAGTGACGCCGGACTCGGCCCGCAGGTAAACGTTGCTCACCATGCCGCGGCTGACGGGTATCAGGTGCGGAGTGAATCGAACTTTGACCTCGGCATGCCGAAGTTCGCCTAGTTCTTGCTCCATCTCGGGAATGTGCCTGTGTCCGATCACTCCATAGGGCTTGAACCCCTCTCCGGATTCGCAAAAACTGGTATTGAGCTTTGCTCCGCGTCCCGCACCCGATATGCCGGATTTTGAATCCGCCACAAGGACCGACACATCGACGTCATCCCTCCGCAACAGAGGAGCGACCGCCAGTATGACGCTGGTGGGGTAGCAACCCGGGTTTGCGACCAGACGGGAACCCCGAACGGCTTCCCTTTTTATCTCCGGCAGTCCGTAAACCGCGCGATGGAGCAGTTCCGGGTCCTTATGAGGGCCGTACCACTGCTCATACACCCGTGCGTCGCGAAGCCGGAAGTCCGCGGACAAGTCGATGACCTTAAGGCCGGCATCCATGAGCGGTCGAATCAAGGGCATCGATTCACCGTGGGGTAGTGCCAAAAAAGCCACATCCGCGCTGGGGTCCCGCTTGAGATCCTCCGCGACGAGCAACGGGAAATTCTGGCTTTTCCGAACAAAGCCCATGGCCTGAGAAGCGGTCCGTCCCGCGTACTGCCGGGAGCTCCCGGCAACGATGCGGACCTCGGGATGGACGGAAAGAATGCGAATGAGTTCAATGCCCGTATACCCGGTAGCTCCGAAAATCAATGCTCGTATCATTACGACTATCCTATATCGTGCCGACCGTGTGGCGGTTGGGAAGCCGGCAACGGCATTCAGTCCCATGGTCGTTCAGCCGACCTTCAGGGTTCCGGTTCCCTAGTCGACCAATCACCTTATCTTAACGCCTATGCGATCCTAGCCCCTTTGGTCCACCCAATAGTTGGGGGCTTCTTTGGTTATGACCACGTCGTGGACGTGCGACTCTCTGAGCCCCGCGGCGGTAACCCTTATCCAACGCGCCTTTTCCCACAATTCCTTGATGGTAGCGGCCCCGACGTAACCCATTCCGGCCCGCAGGCCGCCCATTAATTGGAACACGGAGTGTTCCACAGGGCCCTTTGCCGGAACCATCCCCACGATTCCTTCCGGGACCAGTTTCTTCTCGGATGCCACATCCTGTTGACCGTACCTGTCCTTTGACCCTTCTTTCATGGCTTCGAGAGAGCCCATACCGCGATATGCCTTGTAAGAGCGGCCCTGGTACAGCACCACTTCTCCCGGACTCTCATCCGTGCCGGCAAGGATACCGCCGATCATGACCGTACTCGCACCGGCCGACAGGGCCTTGGCGACATCGCCGGAGTATTTTATGCCGCCATCCGCCACAAGGGGTATACCGAGCTTCCGAGCCGTCGACGCGCACTCCAGAATCGCCGAGAACTGAGGTACCCCGGTTCCGGCCACAATCCGCGTAGTGCAGATGGACCCGGGACCGACGCCGATCTTGACTCCGTCCGCACCCGCCTTGGCCAAGGCTTCAACCCCTTCCGGCGTGGCAACGTTACCGGCAACCACCTGAATATTCCCGAAAGTGCTCTTCAGGGCTCGTACGGTCTCGATTACATTCTTGGAGTGTCCATGTGAAGTATCTACGACGATAACGTCAACTCCTCGTCTCAGCAACAGATCGGCACGCATCGCCCAATCGGGACCGACGCCTACCGCGGCCCCGACCCTCAGCCTCCCAAGCTCGTCCTTGGCCGAATTGGGATAAGTGATTGCCTTTTCAATGTCTTTTATGGTGATCAGGCCTTTCAGGCGGTTTTCCCCGTCCACCACCAGCAGTTTTTCTATGCGGTGCTTGTGCAGCAAAGCCTTGGACTCTTGAATGCCGATCCGGTCATCCACGGTGACGAGGTTGTCCCTCGTCATTACCTCGTCTACCTTTCGTTCCAAGTCTTCCACAAATCTGAGGTCTCTATTCGTTAGAATGCCCACGAGAAATCCGTCCACGGTCACGGGCACGCCGGAAATGTGGTACTTGCCCATTATTGCCAAAGCATCGCTAATCTTCTGATCTGGGCCAATGGTTATGGGGTCCACTATCATGCCCGATTCGGACCGTTTCACCCGGTCGACTTCCCGGGCCTGTTCCTCGTGGGACATGTTCCGATGAATAATGCCTATTCCACCTTGGCGGGCAACGCTTATGGCGGTCTGGGATTCAGTGACCGTATCCATTGCCGCACTTACCATGGGAATGTTCAATGTTATTAGCTGTGTCAACCGCGTTACAAGACTTACGTCGGAGGGCAACACCTCCGAATAGGCGGGAACGAGGCTCACGTCGTCAAAAGTCAAGCTCTCTTTGATCTCCATCTAACCGCCTCCTTCATTCGTGTGACCATTGCGCGGCCGGAATGCCGATCGGCAGGCAAACAGCCCGGGGCCACGAATATAAACCAACGATTTCGTCAGTACATGACCGGAGCGGTTTGTCCGGTCCGGACCCTATCCAGTGCACGTGAAAACGATTCCGCCATTGAACCGACAAGCATATCCAGCAATCCGTCCCATCGCTTCTCGGGGTACACGAGCTTAGGCTCCCCTTTGATCCCGCCGAGCTCCGCGGCGATTTGAACCGCGTCGAAAAAGTTGCCGATCTTATCCACCAGGCCAAGTTCAAGGGCCCGTCCACCGCTGAAGAAACTACCGTCGGCAATGCTGCGCAGCTTGTCGAGTTCTATCTTGCCTTTTCTGCCCTCGGCAACATCCTGGATGAATTGCTCGTGGATTTCCTTGGCGAAGTTCTCGAGAATGGCGCGTTCATCCTGGGTAGGGGGTCTCACCTGTGAAGCAATATCTTTGTACTTCCCGGCCTTTATTACCGTGACGTCCACGCCGATCTTTTCTATGACCTTGTGAATGTCCGGCAGCATCATAATGACGCCTATGCTTCCCGTTATCGTGCCCTTGGAGCACACGACCTGCGTGCAATTGCTCGCGATGTAGTATGCGGCCGAAGCTCCGACGGTCTCGATGGTGGCTATCACCGGCTTTTTTTCACGGGTAGCCGCGATTTCACGGTATATCTCCTGAGCCGGCGCCACAGCTCCGCCGGGGGAGTTGATGCGCAACACGACGGCCTTTATGGAAGATTTCTTTCTGTGTTTTCGCAGCTCCTTGAGGATGTCGTCCGCTGAAGTCAGGGCTCCTGTCATGGTCACGACCCCGATCTTCCCTCCGGAGTCGCTGAAGGCACCTAGAAAGGAACCATCCTTGTCGGAATCCGATAAGACTATCAGCAGCAGCGTGGCGATGAGAAAAGCAGCTATGATGATTGAAAGGAAAATCAGGGCGGTCCGGGTTCGGGATCGCTTCATTGTGGCCTCCTGCGGCCGCTTTAT
>JAZDOF010000085.1:0-3612 GCA_043799015.1 Pseudomonadota bacterium
TACCATAGTGTCCAAGGCCAACGGCCGGCCGGCCTTGCTCGATGAACTCAAGCGCCTGCAATCAGGTTTCCGCGGCAATACGGATTCGAGTTGCATCCGAAGCCGCGAGAGCGTGGAGGGGCATGCGGAATAGGTCGCCAAACGGGTCCGCGTGCCGGGAATCGAGCCCTATCTTGAGCCGGTCGCCCCTTGCTCGGCCGAGGCATGCCGGTCGGCGGCACGTGTTCGATCGATGCCGCCGCGGAGGTGCATCGTGAGTTCCGGCAAAAGGATCTTGGTGGTCGATGATGAACCCAGGAATCTCGTGGTTCTGTCCGCATTGGTGAAATCCCTGGGGCATTTCCCGGAAACGGTGAACGACGGTCCCAAGGCCCTCGAGATGATAAGTCCGGACACGGCTTTAGTACTGCTTGACGTGATGATGCCCGGGATGGACGGTTTCGAGGTCGCCGGCAGGATCCGCGACCTAGCGGACGTTGGAGACATCCCCATCATCATGGTGACTGCCCTGACAAGCAAGGAAGATCGCTTGAGGGCGGCAGCCGCCGGTGCCAACGACTTCATCTCGAAGCCGGTGGACAAAACGGAGCTGCAAATCCGCATGGCCTCACTATTGAGGATGAAAGAGGCGCAGGACGCGGTTAAGAGGCACCGAGCGGAGCTCGAGACAATCGTGCAGAAGCGAACCGCGGCACTTGTGGAAAGCGAACAACGGGTTCGACAACTCTATGCGGAATCCAAGGTTCGGGAGGAGCTCTACAGTTCCGTGCTCAACTCTTCGGCCGACGCCGTTCTCGTCACCGACATACAGGGCGTAACGCAATATATCAGCCCTTCATTCACCGAGATGTTCGGGTGGAACACCTATGAGGCGAACGGCACGTGTATACCGTTTGTTCCGCGGTCGGCACTGGAATGCACCGAGGCGATGATCCACGGGATAATCCGGGATGGTCGTCCGGTGGTGGGGTTTGAAACAAGACGACTCACAAAAGACGGAACCGAACGAGACATATCCGTCAGTGCATCCGTCTATCACGATCACCTGGGTAAACCTGAGGGATTGGTCTTCATCCTGCGGGACATAACCGCGTTCAAAGTGCTGGAGCGAGCGAGAGCTCGGGCGGTCCATCACGTGTCCCACGAACTCGCCACGCCCCTAGCGGTGGTCCGGGCGGCTTTTTCGAGGCTGCTGGACGACGACCTTTCCGCCGAGGCAAGGCCGGCTGTCATGAGGAGGATTGAACGCAATCTGGATCGATTGAGAAATATTCAGACGACCGTCGGCGAAATCGTGACTCCTCGACCGTACAACCCCCGACCTATGGAAGTGCTGCCGACCATCAGCGCCATAGTGGACGATATACGTGCTCATAGTCGTCACCGGGCCGTAACGGTCGAACCGGCCGTCCAGGCGGATCAAACGGACATCATTGATCCGCTCGCCCTTCGCAAGATAATTTGGACGCTGACGAAAAACGCCATCGAGAACACCCCGGACGAAGGCAAGGTATGGATCTCGGTCGGCAATACCAATGACGGAATTTGCCTTCAGGTTCGGGATTGCGGGGTGGGCATCGCTCCGGAAGACGAACGGTTCATCTTCGAACCGTTCCATCATACCCAGCAAACCGATCAATACTCCACCAGGAGCTATTTTGATTTCAATGCGGGAGGAAAAGGTCTTGAACTCATGCATCTCAAGATAATGTCCGATACGGGAGCGTTTGCGGTCTCGTTCAAGAGTCGACGGTGCCGCCATATTCAAGAAAACGGCCATGTATGCCCCGGCCGAATCTCGTCATGCGGGTACGTCGGAGGAATTGACGATTGTGTGCAATCCGGCGGCACGACGTTCGCCGCGGTCTTCAGCCGGCCCCGCCCAAGACCGTGAGAGGCGGGCTCGGCACCAACATGCATCGAGGTGCTGTGATGGCAAATGAGACCATTCTGGTGGTTGAAGACAACGATGCGAATATGGTTGTGGCTACGGCCTTACTCACTCCGGCGGGGTACAAATTGCTGAAGGCGAAGACAGCGGAAGACGGCATGGCATTGGCGGCCGGGGCGGGCCCGGACCTCATCTTGATGGATGTTTCCCTTCCGGGAATGGACGGATTGACCGCGGCCGGTCTGCTCAAGGCGGATGGCGATACCAAACACATTCCGATTATTGCTCTAACGGCCTTCGCTATGCGCGGAGACGAGGAAAAGGCTTTGGCGGCAGGTTGTGACGGATACGTTACCAAGCCGATCGACAAACGGACACTCTTGGCAAAGATTGCCGGCATCCTGGAAAACCGTACCTAATGGTGATGCCGACACCGAACGACTTTCCATGTGAGAGGCCGGCGGTGGGTAATACTAAACGCATCCTGGCGGTCGATGACGAGTACAACAATCTCGTGGTGTTGAAGGCTCTCCTGACTTCAATGGGTCACCAGGTTGAGCCGGCCTCTGACGGGGCCCGGGCATTGGCTAGGATTGGTCCGGATATCGACCTTGTGCTGCTGGATATCATGATGCCCAAGATGGACGGGTTGGAAGTCGCGAGACGGATTCGCAACACCCCCGATGTGGCCGATATCCCGATAATAATGGTAACGGCCCTTTCGGGGAAGGATGATCGCCTTCGAGCCGTGGAAGCGGGAGCCAATGATTTTATCTCAAAACCAGTGGACAAGGTGGAATTGCATATCCGCATGGATTCGCTGCTCAAGATGAAGGAAGCTCGGGACGCGTTAAAGAATCACAAAGCGATGCTGGAAAAAGAGGTTGAAAGGCGGACCGAAGAACTTGTGACCAGTCTTCGGGAAAGGGCCGTGATTCGACAAATCTTCGGGACTTATATCAGCGACGAGGTGGTCGCGGAGATATTGAGCAACCCCGACGGAATCAACCTCGGAGGCGAAATAAGGGAGGTCACCATACTCGTATGCGATTTAAGAGGCTTCAGTCCCATCGCCGATTCGATGGACTGCCGAAAAGTCCTAGGGATGATGAACCGTTACTTTGAAGCAATGACTGAAATAATCATAGCCCACGAAGGCACCATCGATTCCTTCCTGGGCGATGGAGTGCTCGTCTTCTTCGGAGCCCCGAGATTCTTCGCGGACCATCCCGGTCGTGCGGTGCATTGTGCGATCGAAATGCAGCATGCCATGGTGGGACTCAACGCCGACAATGTGCAATTCGGCCTGCCGGAGCTGCGCATGGGCATAGGGATCAACAGCGGAGAGTTGATAGTCGGCAACATCGGATGCGAGAAGCGTAAGCAATACGGGGCCGTAGGTACTCCGATCAATGCTGCTTTTCGAGTGGAATCCAAAACTCGCCCCGGCGAGATTCTGATCACCCAGGCCGTCAAAGAGAGATTGGGCGACGAATTCGTGCTTGGATCATCGTGGAAGGACGGTCTCAAAGGGATCGGAGACGTGATGTTGTACCAGATATTGACTTAGTGCCGGCCGGCTTGTTCCGCCCCAACGGTTCGGGACCGGGATCCCCGGCGGAGCCCGGTCAGGTGCAGGGGGAGAATCTTCAGATATGAGACTCAAACGCGATGACGCCGTGACTCCATCAAAGCCGAAGGACGACCAGGCCGACGCCACC
>JAZDOF010000103.1:0-9003 GCA_043799015.1 Pseudomonadota bacterium
GGAGGACGCGGAGTTTCTCTCTGTCCCTTTCTCCGCGCCTCTGCGACTCCGCGTGAGACTCCAAAACCGATCGATCCTCTGTGTCTTTGTGGTTTATTCTTCTCCCATCGCGGTGAACGTTTACCGCCGGACAAAGCTCCATGTGGTCGGAGTCGTGCCATGCCCATTATGACAAATCGTACCCGGACGGTCTTAGATAGATAAGGAGCACCACGTGAGCGAAAAGGACGGAGAATTGCTGGATGCCGCGGCAAGGGGCAACCTTGATCAAGTCGAATTCCTTCTGGACGTGGGAGCCGACGTCAATGCAGCAGCGTCCACCGGCACCACGGCACTGATGTGGGCCGCACTGGGTGGTCACTTGAAAGTGGTGGAACTATTATTGGAACGCGATGCGGCCATAGACGCGAGGGACCGGGACGGGGGGACGGCCCTACTGGAGTCCTCATGGGAAGGCTGGACGGAAGTGGCGGAGCTTCTCATCGAAAAAGGGGCCGATGTGAACGCGAAAGACATGTTTGAAATGACCGCGTTAATCTGGGCATCCCGACGAGGTCATCTGCGGGTAGTGGAACTCCTGCTTGAACACGGCGCGAATATTAACGATAGAGATCTGCTGAGAAAGAACGCGGTCACCTGGGCCGCGGAGCAGGGTCATGGGGCGGTACGAGACCTGCTCGTCGCTCATGGCGCAACCGACATACAATAGTGGTTACTCGCGGGAACCCGCCGGACTATCCGTGAAGGAGCGGCGGAGGGCATAGGCGTTGAAATAGGATCGATTCCACCAAATACATCATGAAAACAAGTATGCTGAATCCCATGATTCATGCCGTTTATTGTTTTGAGGCCCGTGCCCCTTCGCTCCCGGGGATAAAACCCGTTGCGAAGGATGAGACATTGCCGATGCCTGAACGACGTACCCATCCTCAATTCTATCGCCCATGGCCGTAGAGGGACTGATGTCGCTCATTCGAGTTCTATCGCATAGGGTGTCGCAAAGTGGTCTCGTACGATGGATTTTCAAGGGAGCGACGGTCCAAACCGCTTTTCAAAAGGTAAGGGGGCCGGCCGCGCTCGCTTTGTTGACCACTGCCGTACTGTCGAGCTGCGGGGGCGACCCCGGTCCCCTGGAAAGGGCGCGAGTACATTTGGAGAAAGGTACTTGCGCTGAGGCGTTAACGGTCCTTGACGGGGAGATTCTGGAGAATCCGAAGAACTACCAAGCATTGGTGCTGCGGGGACGGGTCTACGAGAGGGTCCAGCAGTCTGATCGCGCTCGTCTGGACTATTCTGACGCGATAAGTGCCGACGCGGAATCCGGGGAAGCCTGGGAGGCGAGAGGAAGGCTTTTGTGTCGCATGGAACAATACGACGCGGCGCTCCACGACCTCGAACAGGCACTGAACAAGGGTCTCGATGCAGCCGAGATCTACGCTGCCATGGGATTGGTTTACTTCAACAAAGGCGACATCGAGAAGGCGCGGCAGCACTACGACAAGAGCACCGAACTGTACCCGGGTGACGAAGCCCCTTATTTCGGGCGCAATGCCGTCTTCGTTTCGCTGGAGGATTACATCTCCGCAGCGAGAGAAATGGACCGACTACTGGAAATGCAACCGAACAATGCCGCGGCTTTCGTTAGACGCGGGTACGCGCGTTTGCATCTATCGGATGCGGAAAGAGCGGTGGACGACTTCAACCGTGCTTTGGAGCTGGACTCCGATATGAAGGTCATTTATTGGTACCGGGCCGACGCGTACCGGGCGTTGAACGACCTGGAGAAAGCCCTACACGACTACCAAATCGCGGAAACCATCGACCCCACGGATTCCATTCTCTTTTTGAATCAAGGGATCATACTCATGATGATGGGCAGGTACTCGGATGCCTTAGAGAAACTGAGTCGATCCATTCTCTTGGATCCGGATAATCCTCTACCCCACATCAATCGCGCGGTCTTGTACATGAACACGGGAAACGGTATGGGGGCCCTTCAGGACTTGAATAAGGCTTTGGACGCCAGCCCGAGTCATCCCTGGTTACTCGTGAAACGGGCACAAATCTACAAATTGGTTGGAAGGGGCGACAAGGCCCTTGCGGACCTGAACGAAGCCATAAGGCTCAATCCGGACGATCCCGAGGCTTGGTTGCTCCGGGGAGCTCTGTACTACAATGAAGAGCAACTGAAGCGGGCCTTGGACGATCTCCATCGGGCCATACGACTTGAGCCCGAGAACCCGGCCGGATACCAACAGATGGCCGAAGGGCTGATCAGGGCGGGCGATCTGAACGCGGCCATGGAGATGGTGGGGCAGTCACTCAATAAGGATTCCTCTTTTGCATCGGCCTATGTAACCGCGGGGGACATACACATGGTCGAAGGGCACGCTGACCGGGCCATAGAATCATATTCCCGCGCTCTCAATGCCGACCGGGACCATTTCGAGGCGCGTGTGAGACGGGCCAAAGCCTATATGGAGCTCAACTCTTGGGACTTGGCGGTGAAAGACCTCCAAAACGCGGCGAGAGTCAACCCGTACAGCGGCGAAGTGTATCGGTTGAGGGCCGAGTGCCACGACAAACTGGGCGACCTGGAAAAAGCGCGGGCTGATCAATGGAAGGCGCGGGTATTCGCTCATCGTTGAAGAAATTCTTTTTGTCTCGGACAACGGAAAAATATGAAGACGGTCCGGCCTCCGAGGAGTATGATTCTACGCAAATGACACGTTGTATCCGCTTCAACGCTGCCTAGGGGGAATGGAAGCCTGCCCGTTCAGGGCTTTACTTCGGAACGGTTCACTCATAGCGGCTCTATACGAACTAACGGAGGCCGAGTGATGAATGCGGAACGATTGGGGCTCCGACCAGCGCTCTTAAGATTCCTGCAGGAAATGCATCGAGCGCCGCGGCTGCGCGGACTGCGCTTGGCGTTCGCAGGATGGCATTTCTATGTCGATGCGGTAAGCATCGTTCACGACCACATTTGGGACACCACATCTTTGATACTGCGAAAGGCGATTCGACGGGAAGTATGCGACGGGGACCGCGTATTGGACATGGGTACGGGGCATCTGGGACTCCTGGCCATATACTGCGCCCGCACGCACGATGTCCGGGTGACCGCGGTGGACGTTAATCCTGAATTCATCGAAAATGCGCAAATCGTGGCCCATGCAAGCGATGCCGCGTCAATCGAATTCAGGGTGAGCAATTGGTTTTCCAATGTCGACGGCACTTTCGACCTGATCTTCGGCAACGTTCCTTACGTGCCCACCAAAGTGGGGACCGCGTCGGACCATGTCCACACTTACCCGGAGATATGGGATGGGGGCAACGACGGCCTGGAGCATGCCCGCGCGGTCCTGCCCGACGTCGGTGACCACCTTAAGCCGGAGGGCCGCCTGTTGCTGGGAATCGATACCGGTTATATCCCGAGGAGCGCGACGCTTGCCTTGGTCGCCGCGTCCAGGGACCTTGAGCTTCGCCGCATAATCAAGTCATGGGTCTCCGCGAGCGAAGTCTACGTGATCGGCCACAAGACCCACGCACCGCCTGATTGCTGAAGCCGATGCATGGGGGGAACAGCCGACCGAGCCCGCTATGGGTTCTATACCGTGGCGCAATGGTATAAGATCGCCTTATTGCGCCCGGATGGTGAAATCGTGGGTTGCAGAAGATCAGGAAAGGGATGATACGTTGAGAGACGAATGAAAAGGCCCCCGGGAACACGCGTAAGCCGAGTAGAAACGGTCGGGAACCGGCCGATCGAGGAATTGAAGCAACGGAGATCGCGAAGGAACAAGGCGGTCACGATGAGCAACAACGCGGCTGCGGAGGGTGAACCGGGACGAGTGACGGTTTCGGTAATCGATTACGACGCCGATCATTGCGACGAGTACGTGGTGGAAGACATGAATGAGCTTTCGCGGCTCAAAACGACGCCCTCCACGTCATGGATCAGGGTTGTGGGCGTTTGTGACGCGACCACGGTGTCCAGGATAGGGGGAATCCTAGGTATAGATCAGAACCTGGCAAAAGACGTCACGGCTCACCCTCGTCGTCCAAGACTCCACGACTACTCGGACCACGTGTTTATCTCTCTTAGACTCCTGGAATCCGGAAAGGGGCGAATAATCTCCTTTCCCATGGGGGTCGCTGCGGCGCGCGGCTTGGTGCTGTCCTTTGAACGGAAGGAAAACCGTGTCTTGGATAACCTCGTCCGCCGCATAAGAGAGGGCGGCGCGCGGATAAGAGATTCCGGCGCCGATTTCCTGGTGTACGGGATACTGGATGCGGCCTCGGACAAGTGCTTCGTCATGCTGGAGAAGCTTGCTCTGAGAATGGAACGCTTGGAAGAGGAGTTGTTGAGCAGGCCCGGCATCGATACGCTTAAGAAAATCCATAGAGTGAAGATGGACCTGATTGTTGTTCGCAAGACCGTTTGGCCCTTGAGACACATCGCTAACAGGTTGACGGACGGGGACTCGAAACTGATCAAGGACTCGACCCGGCCGCACCTGGTGGACCTGCACAATCAGGTCATCTATGCTGCGGAAACCGTCGAGGTGCTGAGGGATATGGCGTCGGGCATGATCGACATCTACCTCTCGAGCGTTAACAACAAACTCAATGAAATCATGCGGTGGTTGACCACTATTGCCACCATATTCATTCCGTTGACGTTCCTCAGCGGATGGTACGGAATGAATTTCAAGAGTATGCCTGAACTGAACTGGGAATGGGGTTACGTGTACGTAATAAGCATCGCGGTCTCGGTAGTCTTCATCATATTGTTGCTGTTCAAACGGAAGAATTGGTTGTGAAGGGGGGGACTTTCCGTCGCAAATCGGGCGATGCTTCGGTATGCATGCAGAAATTCGGGGCCGGGTCGGCCCACAATTGTAGTATTACGAATCCCAATAGGTCTGTCCGGAAACGTATCCGCCCACAGGTCTCAGGGTAACCATTCACTCTTGTGGGGAACCCAGCCTGCCGAGATCGGACTAAGAAAACTCGCAGGCTGGAAAGCCTGCGCCACGTTGAGATTGGAATTTCCCCCCTCGGCCGGTCCTTCAGTCCGTCCCCGATGGATCCCCAGCAGTAATCCCTCTCTGATCAACGCGTCCTTCCGATCCGCTATCAATTCTTCCACGAGTCTATTCATGTTTGTGTTCACCGATTTGGACTTGAAGATGGCCCAGGACAAGATTCCGGGAGGAGCACACGGCTTTTGGTAACGACGATAGGCCCCGCGATACTACCCTGCGGCCGGGACATCATCCGCTATCGTCCCCATCACGACCTCGCCTTGAATACTCTCCAGACCGACCAAGAATCGGTGTGGGGTTCTATCGGGGTCCCATCCCGCTACGCGGATCCGGATGTAATTGTCGGTTCTCGCAGTCAAATAGCCGTCCTGATCCGCCGTATCGGATTCGGCCACCGCCGGCAGTACGCGGCCAAGGAAACGTGAGTAGAATTCACGACGCAACTCCATGGAAAGAATCCTTAACTGCTCCACTCGCCGGTGGGCCACGTCCTGGGGAACCGCCGGGGTGAAGGACGCCGCCGGGGTGCCCGGTCGCGGCGAAAACGGGAACACATGTAGATAAGCCGGTCGAATTTCCGCTATCAGCTCCCGAGTGCGTTCGAATGATGGATCGTCCTCGCCGGGAAAACCAACCATCACGTCCATTCCGATACACGCATCGGGCGAGGCGTGGTGCACCTTCATCAGCAGCGCTCTGATTCCGTCGGTGTCGTACGGACGCGCCATGCGTCGAAGAACGGAATCGTCCCCGCTCTGAAGGGGCACGTGGAGGTGAGGGCAGATGCGTTCCTCCACGGCCATAAGGCTGATGAGCCGGTCCGTGATGTCCTGCGGCTCTATGGAGCTCAGTCTGAATCGAGGCACGCGACAGCCGCGCAATAGACGTTCCAGAAGCTCTTCAAGGGATGTACGCGGATTCAGGTCCCTGCCGTAGGCACCCAGATGCACGCCGGTAAGTACGATTTCCGCAAAGCCGGCGGCCTCAAGCTCGACCGCATGGTGAAGGACGCGGTCCGGGTCCAAGCTTCGGGAAGGACCTCTGGCATGCGGGACTATGCAGTACGTGCAACGCTGGGAGCATCCGTCTTGAACCTTAAGGAAGGCCCTGGCTCTTCCCGTAACGGCTGCCGGCCCCAGGTCCGTGAACGATCGGTTGTTGGGAGTCGGGCCCGTCGACCGGACCGAGCCTTCCTCGGTGAGTAGGGCGATGCCGGCTTTGTCCGCGGAAACCAGTACCGTCGTATTTCCGGCTGCCTGCCTGACGGAATCGGGATTAATTGCCGCAAGGCATCCGGTAACAACGAGCGTTGCTTCGGGAAAACGACGCGCCAGCCTTGAGATGAGGCGCCTGGATTTGCCCTCCGCGCGCCCGGTAACACAACAGGTATTAACGAGAACGAGATCGGGACTGCTTTCGTCGGGATCAACCAGGAATCCCTGTTGTACGAGCATCTTAGTCATGGCCGCCGCTTCAGCCTGATTTACCTTACAACCGAGCACATGTACCGCGGCCTTTTTTTTGGGCATTAAGTTTTTCACCGGCTTTTTTGACACAATAGTCCAAACATGTTATCAATCCGGGCAATCCAGGTCAATTCCCCCATGGAGGGCCATTCCCCGTGAACTTGAGGTTAATTGCGTACGTGGCTATGGTTGTGGCCCCGTTATTCCTCTGTTGCCCTTTGTGGGCCGAGGAAGAGGAGGGGCCGCCGCCGGCCGCGGCCGGTGATAAGGTCGATGATCCGGCCGGGCGTTTTTTCGATATTAAGGTGCCCGACGGTTTCCAATCCGAAACCATGGAAGAGCCCGGCATCATGATCTGGCGTAAGGGAAGGGGTGAGATCCTGCTCGTCGTAGGGGAACTCATTGCCGAGTCCGCCAAGGACCTTTACGACCGACTCGTGGAGGCGGTGCGAAAAGACGAGCGTTTGGAAAAAGTGGACCCGGTGGAGGTCAAAGGCGGCTTGGCTTTCCTGTGCAAGGAAAAGAGACAGGAAGGGCCTAGGCGACTCCATATGTGGCGCCTCGTGGTAATCACGGACAAGAAGGTGGTAAGCATAGATTTTACCGCTCCCAACCAGGATTTCGGAGGATTTGAGAAGGACTTCGAGGCCGCCCTTAAGTCTTTTGCCCTTAAGTCCTCATCCTGAAGAGGCCGGCCCAAATGGACGGGACTTCACCGAATACCCTTCTTCGGCTCATACCTCAACTGGACAAGCTCCTGTCGGACCCTGCCGTGGCCGGGTTGACGCAACGATGGGCTCGCGACATAGTGAAGAAATGTGTGAGAGATGCGTTGGACGAGCTACGTCAGGAGATACTTCAAGGCGCCGCGGGGAGGGAAGACTGCCTGGTTCCCGCCCTTTCGAACCGGATTCGACTGCGCTTGGAAAAGGGGACCGGCCCGACACTCCGTACGGTAATCAACGCAACGGGCGTCGTGGTGCATACCAATCTCGGGCGATCCCCGTTGTCCCATCGTGTTGCGGACCGCATAGTTCGAGCGGCCGTGAATTACTCCAATCTGGAATACGACCTTGAGGCCGGACGTAGGGGGGAGCGCAACGCGCACCTGCGAGGAATGATTCGCGAGTTGACCGGAGCCGAAGCCGCGCTTGCCGTTAACAACAACGCGGCCGCGGTCCTTCTTGCCCTTGCCGCCCTTGCCGCAGGGAAGGAAGTCGTGGTGTCCAGAGGTGAACTGATAGAAATAGGGGGATCATTCCGCATTCCGGACGTAATGTCTCAGTCGGGGGCCATTCTCCGGGAGGTGGGGACCACGAACCGCACCCATCCCAAGGACTACATCGAGGGGATCAACGAGAAGACGGCTCTTATACTCAAGGTTCATCCCAGCAATTACCGCATCCAAGGCTTCACCCGCGAAGTCGCGCTGCCCGAACTTACGGCCATCGGGCGGGAAAAGGGCGTCCCGACAATGATGGACTTGGGCAGCGGCAGCCTCGTAGACCTGTCCAAGTACGGGCTCCCCGGAGAAACGACGGTGCAACAAGTGGTCGACGCGGGGGTGGATGTGGTGACCTTCAGCGGTGATAAGCTGCTGGGAGGTCCGCAAGCGGGCGTAATTGTCGGAAAAGAGGCATATGTGGAAAAGATGCGCCGACATCCCCTTGCACGTGCGCTGAGAATGGATAAGCTCACGCTTTCCGGCCTTGAAGCCACGCTGGAAGAATACACGCGACCGGACGGGCCTTTGGCCGGTATCCCAACCCTGGGAATGATCACTAGGTCGGCTGAGGAACTCGGTAAGAGTGCTGAGACGCTGGCGGACGGAATCCGTTACGGACTTGCGGGGCGCGCGGAGGTAACGATAACCGAAGGGGTAGGGCGAGTGGGCGGAGGCGCCGTACCCATGGGCGACCTCCCGGGCCCGAGGGTGGCCGTCCGTCCTCGATACTCCTCGGCCGCCTCAGTGGAAAGGCGATTACGCGCGGGGAATCCGCCGCTGATCGTTCTCGTAAAAGACGACTGTATTCTCATCGACCCCCGGACCCTGCTGCCCGATCAGGCAAATCTGATACCCGATCTGCTCGCAGCAGGATTCGAATGATCAAGGCGAAAAAGATCACAGCACCTTGTTCAAGGCGTATTCGATGATGCCCTGAGCCCCGGCGTCCTGGAGCTTCGGTATCAGGGATCTTACAACTTCCTCGGAAACGACGGATTCTACCGCGAACCAATCACTCTTGTACAATCCTGAAACCGTAGGCGCGTGCAAAGATGGGAGAAGCCCGACCAATATGTCGACGTTCTCTCTCGATACATTCATCTTGAGCCCCACCATCTTACGGGCTTCCAGCGCGGCCTGAAGCATCAAAAGTATGCGGCCTATCTTCTCTCGTTTCCAGGGGTCCTTGTATGCGGCACTATTGGCGATGAGTTGCGTGTTCGTGGTCAGGAGGTTATGAATTATCCGGAGTCCGTTGGCC
>JAZDOF010000104.1:0-10187 GCA_043799015.1 Pseudomonadota bacterium
ATTAACCGGGGAGGAAGAGCAGTGACATACCCCTCGTGCTGGAGCGCCACGTATGATAGTCATCAATGGAACCCGGAAAGGCTTGAGGAGCAAGAGGGATTCCCCAGTAGTTGGTCTTTTTACTGCCGGATTGCCTACCAGGCCCTGGAGCCTGTACAAGGGGGGCAGGACATCGACTCCGTTAAGAAGCGAATTCCAAAGACCACAGATACACATTTGGCGGACTTAGGACCCTGGTATAGGGCCGCAACCTCCAAGGCCATGCAGAGAATTATTGGTACATCGCGTGCCGGACGGGTAACCAACTATGGCTTCGTTGTGCCGATACTTGCGGCAATCGAAGATGAGCCAATCGAGGATGGAATGACCCATCCTGCTGAACAGCTCCTTGAACCAGTTCTGGCGGTGAGGTGCGAGGACGTGATAATGTGGCTCAGATCGCTTCTTTGGCAAGGTGGCAATGCTGAGGTCGCCGCCACCGTTTTGAAGTGCATCGACCGAGTGAAGCAGGATGACATTCCGGATTGGGGGTACGATCTTGCGCTGGAGGCTTTGGAGCACGAAGATGTCGAGGTTCGTGATTCTGCAATTCAGCTTTTCGAGTCGTGGGGTGGCCCCGAAGCGATTGAAGCCCTCAGTAATCACAAAGAAGAGGAGCCTTGGCTTGCCGAATATGTCCAAACCGTCATTGCGGATCTGAGCAGCTAGGTGCCCTGCACATGGTCTGGGTAGTACGAAAAATCAAGCGTTCAGTGTGGTTGGAGAAGGAGGACCTTGGGCGTGACGCCATTGGAGCCAGTGCTGTAACAGGTGACCTTCGGTGCAAAAATAACGCTCTTTCACTTTGGGTCTGCGAAGACCCCTCCAATAGCGATGAACTGGAAAAAGTGGTCCTCGCTCTCGGCAGTCTGTACAACAGTCTGGAAATAATGGATCTGGCATGGTTCAGCAAGGAGGATATCGAATCAGCAGGCGTTGCCGTCAAGAAGACCCCAGGGGGATCACACGTTCAATCCGTAAACGATTTGCATGTCGACGCGGTGCGGCTTGACCTGTGTCGCTTGAACATCCTAGCAAAGAAGATAGCCGAGGCTGTCAGGAAGAAGTCGCATACTGAACGCATCAACGAAAAACGGCTCCTCAGAATATTGGCCGCTGCCGATGGGCGTTTGCCTCTGGGTTTGCTTAAGGAGGATCAGACGAAACTTCGCAAAGCAATTGAGGAGGTATTGGCCAAGGACAATAGTGACGCGCCTTGAAATTCGCGGGTAACCTAAACGCTGTCGGTCGGCTCAAATGCCGGTTAAGCCCCATCAACGGAATCTAATCATTTCGCAGATTCCAAGGAGCGGGACTATAGCTCCCGTAGCGGTCGGAATTGGTTCGAGTTTACGCCGTCAGTTCTCTTTTTGTCGCCGATGCTCAAAAGTAATTGACATCGGGCATCCACGGTGACTCGAAATCCCCCGGCGCGACCAGCTATCTATGAAGTCTTCATCAACGATCCGCAGCTCGCCTGAGATTAATAGACACCCCCTACCACGTCACGCCGGTCCCCAACCATCTCCCGTGAATACGGGTAATATTGTGGCGGACGACCTGCTGGACAAAAGACATTGACGGAACCCTGCTTGACTTCGGCCGCCGGGGTGCGTTAGCATCTTCGTATCGGAGGGATGGCCGAGCGGTTTAAGGCGGCGGTCTTGAAAATCGTTGACCGAAAGGTCCGGGGGTTCGAATCCCTCTCCCTCCGCCAGAATCAAATCCTGCGCCTCATCTTCTTTGTTCCGCCGCTGGTATGACGATGTGAAAGGGTTTTCGCGGACCCTCATCCTCAGTTCTTTAGTCCTGGAGGGGATGACGAACCGATGAACTTGAAACGCTTCGTTCATCTGTGTTTCTCTTCGGCAGCACTTGCCTTGTTGTTGACAAACCTCGGCTGCACCAAGGAAAAACCGTTTGAAAAACCGAAGATCCCGGTGAAGACCCACGTGGTGGAGGCGGCCCTGCCTGCTGCCGGGCTGAAATACTCGGCCGGCCTGGTCCCCCGGGAGCAGGTGGATATAGCATTTAAGGTAGGCGGGTACGTGGAGGACATACTCCAAATCGTGGGACCGGACGGCAAGCTGCGGGACGTTCAGAAAGGTGACCTTGTCAAGAAAGGCGAGGTTCTTATCAGGATTCGAGAGAGCGACTACCTGGCGAAGCTTAACCACGCAAAATCAGCGCTTGAAGAAGCCAAGGCATCCCTCAGCCAAGCGTCCAGGGAATTCGATAGGGCGGAACGCTTGTTTCAAGGGAGTGTTCTGGCCAAGAACGAATTCGATAAGGCCAGGGAGAAGTTGGACGTCATACGGGCCAGGGTCAACGGGGCCGCCTCACAAGTGGAAGAGGCGCAGCTCCAGCTTCAAGATACGGTCCTTAAAGCGCCGTTGGACGCCCTTGTAGCCGCCCGTTTTGTGGAAAGAGGGTCTTTGGTGGCTTCAGGCACGAGGGGCTTGGTCCTTGCCGATCTAAGCTCGGTCAAGGCGGTTTTCGGGGTACCCGATTACATCCTTACTCAAGTCACCCCCGGTGCCGGACTCACCGTAACGGTCGAAGCGCTTGAGAACAAGGAATTCAAGGGGATCATCACGTCGGTGTCCCCTTCGGCCGATCCCAAGAGCAGAGTTTTCGAGGTCGAGACCACCATTCCCAATCCCGGATTTCAGCTCAAGGACGGTATGATTGCAACGGTCGAGGTAAAAGGGGCCGCGGCGGAATCGGCTCTGCCGGTGGTTCCGCTCAACGCGGTGGTAAGACCTCCGGACGATGCACAAGGGTACATGGTCTACGTTTTGGAGGACGTTCAAGGCAAGCCTCGCGCGGGAGGCCGCAAGGTGGGGATCGGCAAGGTATTCGCGAACAAGGTTACCATAACCTCCGGGTTGAATGTAGGTGAACGGATAATAACCCGCGGTGCCACATTGGTGTACGAGGGCGCCGAAGTTACCCTTACCCCCTAACAGGATCGGACCACATGACACAGCACCGGAAAGATGCTGATTATATAGCTCAAACGCGTAATACCGCCCGGTACTGCATCGAGAACAGGCAGATCGCATGGGTGTTGCTGGTGGTTACAATCGCCTGGGGTGTTTACGGATACATGAATATGCCCCAGCGTAAAGACCCCGATATCCCCATACGTGTGGCGGTGGCAATGTGTCCGTGGCCGGGGGTCAAGGCCGAGAAGATTGAAGATTTGGTCACCCGAAAGATTGAGACGAAGATCTCGGAAAACGAAAGAGTGGAACGGGTGGAGTCGATCACCCGAACAGGCCTTACGTTGGTAACCGTAAAGCTTGTGGAAAGCACCAAAGATACCGCGGAAGTATTCGACGACATCAACCTCAAGCTTAACGGTATTAGCGACCTGCCCGAAGGGGCCGGGCCCATTTCCTTTATGAAAGATTTCGGAGACACCTCGGCCCTGATGCTCACGGTCGCGTCTCCGCCCGTGGGTGAGGTGGAAATAGACCTCCGGGCCCGTGAGGTCGAACGGGTGATCCGTGCACTTCGTGGCGACTCCGCTCCTGATACGCGCGCAGAAAGGGTCAGTTTGGCGGTCGTATTCTCCCATTCTCCCATCGATAGGCAGATGCGGCGAAAGCTGGAGGCGGCCGCCGGGTTCATGAAGGAAAAGGGCGCGGCCCGGGACATTCGCGTGTATAGCGGTCCGGGGTTGGTGGTACTGGATTCGGTTACGGAGTATGACGACGCCGAATTGACCAGAGGTCTGGAAGAGTTCATCATGGAGCGCCAGCGCCCTTCCGAACTTAACCCGGACATATGGGACCCGGTTATTATACGGGATCCCGCTTCGGCCAAAGACAAACTAACCCAAGCAGCGGCCGGCAAGTACACCTATCGGGAATTGGAGGCTTTTACCGACGAGATCGCGCGTACGCTCCAGAAGATACCGTTGGTATCGAAGGTAACCAGATGGGGCGTTCAGAAAGAGTCCATATTCCTTGAGTACTCCCAACAGCGTCTTGCCTCGTACGGATTAAACCCGTGGCGCATCAAGGAAGTGCTCAGCGCGAGAAACGTGAGCCTTCCCGGCGGGGTAATGGAGTTTGCGGACAAGAGTCTTCTTATAGACCCTTCCGGAGAGTTCAAAAGCGAAAAGGAGTTGGGGGACGTAATCGTGTCCGCGACTCCTACGGGCGTGGGTGCTTATCTCCGTGACCTTGTGGAAATGGAACGCAGCTACGAGGTTCCACCGCAGAACCTCAACTTCCTTACCATGCGCAACGGCAAGGGTGAATGGCGGAGAATGAGGGCCATCACCTTGGCCGTCAATATGAGGGCGGGGGAAAAGATCGGTAAATTCTCCGATGAAGTCGACCGAGGAATCAACGCGGTCAAGGCCAGGTTACCGGAAGACCTTATTTTTGCGAGGACTTCCGACCAGCCGGAACAGGTTAGGGAGTGCGTGGATCTTTTCATGACGAGCCTTTACGAGGCCATCGCGCTCGTAGTATTGGTCGCGTTGATCGGCTTTTGGGAATGGCGTTCCGCTCTGCTCATGGCCCTGTCCATCCCCATAACCCTTGCGATGACTTTCGGAATGATGCACTTCCTCAGACTTGACCTGCAACAGGTATCCATCGCATCCCTCATCATCGCTCTCGGTCTTCTGGTGGACGACCCCGTCGTAGCCAACGACGCGATCAAACGCGAGCTTGACGCGGGAAAACCAAGGGATATCGCGTCTTGGCTCGGCCCGACCAAGCTGGCAACGGCCATTTTGTACGCGACAATAACAAACATCGTGGCGTATTTGCCGTATCTTCTCCTCAGGGGAGACACCGGTCGTTTTCTGTACACTCTTCCTATGGTCTTGACTTGTTCACTAATCGCTTCGCGCATTGTATCCATGACGTTCATTCCGCTTCTGGGGGGTTACCTTCTTCGACCTCACCGCAAGGGAGAACCGACCATAGAAGAAAGGCGCACCGGCGGGTTCTCCGGCTGGTACTTCCGGTTGGGCGGCTTGCTCATTGATCACCGGTGGGCGGTGTTTGCCGCTTCGCTGCTGATTCCGGCCGGGGGCTTCTACGTGCAGCAGCTCCTAAAGCCCCAGTTCTTCCCCAAGGACCTGTCCTACCTTTCGTACGTGGACATATGGCTCCCGGAAGACGCTCCGGTAGTCGCAACCCATGAAGCTGCAAATGCGGCTGAGGAGGTGATCCGGCGGTTTGCGGCCGAATTCGGCACAAAGTTCCCTGAAGAGACCGGAAAACCTAGAGAGGTGCTGAGGTCCGTCACCACGTTCATAGGCGGCGGCGGCCCTCGGTTCTGGTTCTCCGTGGAGCCCGAGCTTTCGCAGCCCAATTACGCTCAGATCCTCATCGAGACCAATGACAAGTACCTTACGGATCACCTGATCGATCCGCTTCAGGAAGCGCTCATGAGCAAGCTTCCGGGCGTACGAGTGGACATGCGTCAATTGGAGTCCGGCCCCCCCGTGGGCTTTCCCGTTCAGGTCCGGCTGGCGGGAGAAGACGTGGCCACATTGCGCCTATTAGCCGAGCGGCTGAAGGAGATGTTCCGGGCCCTGCCCAACGCGTATCGCGTAAACGACAATTGGGGCGCGGAAATCTTCCAGGCCAGGCTCTCCGTCAACTCGGACAAGGCAAATCTGGCGGGGGTAACAAATGTGGACGTGGCAAGGTCATCCGTGGCCGCGATGAACGGCTTCCTGGCAACCTCTCTCCGTGACGGCAGGCTTACGGTGCCGGTGATGGTGCGTCTCCGAATGGAGGAGCGCGTGGGCATCGCGGACATCCAAAATTTATACGTTTATTCCTCGACCACAGGGCACAAGGTGCCGTTAGGGCAAATATCGACCCTCGACTACGGCATGGAAACCGAGAAGATCGCGCGGCGCAGCCACTTCCGGACCATTAACGTGTCGTGTTTTCCCGCGCCGGGCGTCCTCCCTTCCGAGGTAATTCGAGACGTGATACCGAAACTCGAGGAATTCAAGAAAACCCTCCCGCCCGGATATGTTCTGGAGATAGGTGGAGAACACGAGGAACAGGTCAAGGGCTTCGACGACATGACGATTATTATGATCATCTCGATTGCTTCGATCTATATTGCGCTCGTGTTTCAATTCAAGAACGCGGTCAAACCGCTCATCGTTTTTTCCGCCTTGCCGTACGGGATGACCGGCGCCTTCTTGGCCCTGTGGATCATGGGGTCTCCCTTCGGATTCATGGCGTTCTTGGGCATCATAAGCCTGATAGGGGTTATCGTCAGCCACATCATCGTGCTGTTCGATTTCATTGAAGAAAGGTCCGCGGAGGGTGAAGACCTCCGTACCGCGTTGCTCGACGCGGGTATAATGAGGTTACGGCCGGTGATGATAACGGTAGCGGCCACGGTTATTGCGCTGTTCCCGCTGGCCCTAAACGGGGGTCCCCTTTGGGAGCCGCTGTGCTACTCGCAAATAGGAGGTCTCGCGGTCGCAACCTTCGTCACCTTGCTCATGGTGCCGGTGCTGTATTCAATCGCGGCGTTTGACTTGAAGATCGTACGGTGAGAAACGGCTGCACAAACTGCCGGAGACACCCCAGCGGCATTCGACGGCAAACCGGTCCGGATTTGAGGTAAGGAATCATGAAACTGCTGATCGTCATCGCTGTATTGATGTCGTCGGTTCCCTGCGTGTGCTTAGCGGACGAGACCTTCACGGTCAGGGACCCTGACGGCAGGATAGCGGAAAAACATGTGAAATCCGGGGACGTGGTCAAGGTTTACGACGCCTCGGGAAGGCTGATCCGCACCGAAAAAAGGCGTGGTAGCATAACCGAGTCCCGGGACTCCTGGGGCCGGGTTATCCAACGAGACAAACAAGACGGCGGCAATGTAAGAGTCCAAGACCCTTCCGGTCGAATTATTCGGCGGGAACGCCGGACAGGCGATACTACCGTCGTACGTGACCCCCAGGGCAAGGTCATCGAAAAAAAAGTCCGGCACGGGGACCGGATAGAGGTCAGAGATGCTTCCGGTCGGCTCAAACGGACGGAAAAGAAGCGATAAAGCCTGGGAAAGCGGAGTGGTTTCGGGAAGCAAGGCCCGTGGAAATATCGGATGAGCCTGCTCATGTTATTCGTCGGCTAATCAGGCGAAATTACTTTGTCCGCGTTTGTTAAAGTCTCTATCACCTCGTACATGTTGGTGACGCGTCCTACTTTCAGCTTGTCCTCCAACCCGAAGTGCTGCAAACAAGTCCCGCAGGCAAGAATTTCGACCCCGTTGCGTTCCAGCATTCCAATCGCTTCCGCCGCCTCTTCGTCGTCCGTGGCCAGGTACACTCCGGAGTTGATGAAGATGATTCTCCAAGGCAGGGGCCGGGTGTCTATGCATGTTCTCAGGAACCCTCGCATGAGCTTGGCGCCCAGAACGTCGTCACCGCGGCCCATGCGGTTTGATCCTATATAGACCACATGTTGAGCCGCGGGGCGAGATGCGGGAACAGGGCACGGCGGGAAGTCCTTCTCGGCTCCCTTGGGCACGGGCCCGGCGTTACCTCTTGCGATCTCAATCCGCCACTCGTTTTCAGTCACATCCACGATTTCCACTTCACAGCCTTGACTTCGGGCGAACCTTCCAACGTTTTCCTTTGATGCAGGATTATCGACCAGTACGTTAAAATGGTTCGCAGATTCTCCATCCAGGGCTTCCTTGGTCTTGAGAACCGGTTGAGGGCACACGAGGCCCCGGGCATCGATGGTTAACGAGTCCGCCATTGCACTTACTCCTTGTCGATCGCCTTGAAGCCCAAACCCTTGCGGCTCCGAGGCAATTAGTGAAAACTTATGGGTCCGCACTCTCATCCATGCTACACTAAATAACATATGCACGGCATGAAATATAGACCATATTGATGCCTCCCATGAACGGCGTCTATGGTCGGATGGAGAACATATTGAGTAGGATCGGCGTAATAGGCGTAGGCAACATGGGCGCCGCTTTGGTAAAAGGGCTTATTGCCTCCGGGAAGTCGTCCGGCTCGGACATCGTGGTCTTCGATGTGGATCAGGCGAAGGTACGGTCTTTGGCCGACGAATGCAGTGTGGGCATTTCCGCGAGCGCCGTGGGTACGGTGGAACACGGCACCGACATTGTCCTCCTCGCTGTGAAGCCCCAAGTAGTGGGTGCCGCTTTGGACGAGATTTCGCCCGCGGTCGGGCCGGCAGCGTTGGTCATTTCCATCGCGGCGGGCATCTCCACCGAATTCATTCTCAGTCATCTGAACCCCAAAGCTCGGGTTATTCGCGCCATGCCCAATGCGGCGGCGATGGTGGGCCAAAGCGCCACGGCCGTATGCAAAGGGGGGGCCGCGGATGACTCGGACCTCGGGACGGCCCTGGATCTGTTCGCAGCGATAGGCAAGGCCGTACCCGTTCCGGAGAAAATCATGAATGTGGTGACCGCGCTTTCCGGAAGCGGGCCCGGATATTTGTTCGTGATCATGGAAGCATTGACGGACGGAGCCGTGCTCATGGGCCTTGATAGACCTACGGCAAGGGCTCTCGCAGTTCAAACCGTTTTGGGTTCCGCTGAAATCGCCATGAAGGACGGGGCCCCGTTCGGCGAACTCAAAGACCGCATCACCTCCCCAGGCGGCACCACCATCGCCGGCCTGAGAACGATGGAAAGGGCCGGACTGCGTGGTATCCTCATGGATACCGTGGCGGCGGCTACTCTTCGGGGCGAGGAACTGTCATCCGGCAAGTAGCGGGTGTAGGCCGCGACGGAAGTCTATCAACATGGAACGCGAATTCAAATGCCCATCCTGCGGCGCCTCAAATGAGGTCACCAATCCCGGTGTCCTGATGCGGATATGCGACTACTGCAAGACAGCGATTTACTGGGACAAGGAATCGGTTCTGCGAGCCGGTGCCAAATCGCTCGATCTGCCGCCGGGTTCCCGATTCGGCGTAGGACGTGTCGGTAAGATTACCGGCCGAGGATTCACGGTCCTTGGAAGACTTCGTTACGCCCATGAAGCGGGGCATTGGGACGAGTGGTTCATAGCCATGGACGACGGTGAAATCATGTGGCTCGCCGAGGACGAGGGCGAGCTTTTCCTGGAAAAACCACTGGTCCTGAACTCCCCGGCTCCACCCTTCGATGAGCTTTTTGCGGGAATGCAGTTCGCATTAAACGACGAACCGGTGATGGTGGAAGAACTGGGGGAAGCCACCTGCGTCGGCGGCGAGGGTCAGGTGCCGTTTGCTGTGGAATTAGGGGAAAAATACAAGTATGCGGACGGCACAGCGACGGACGGCGGTTTTGTGTTCGGACTGGAATATGACGAACGGACGGGTGCCCCGACCGCCTTCAAAGGGAAAGCCCTTTCCCCGAAGCGCTTGAAAAGGGAAAAAGCCGTTCCCGGACAAATCCAAGGCAAGTACGGACAGGTGATACAATGCGCGTCGTGCGGAAAGCCCTTCGAAGGGAAGCGCGTTGACACCACGAAAATGGTGGTGTGCGAGGCTTGCGGCGCCAATTTGCTGCTCGACGAAGCGGAATCACGGGTCGTGGGTAAGAACAAGGGAGCGGTCCCGTCGTTTGGTTTGGAAATAGGGATGCCGGTGACCATCGAAGAGACCAAATACGAGGTCATGGGTCGCATTCTGTACGAGGAAATCGCGGAAGGCGAGCAGTATCCATCGCGGGATTACGTGCTGTACGAGCCGGAGAAGGGCTACCTTTGGCTTACGGAAGAGAACGGCCATTTCACGATCAGCGTTCCGATCCACATGAGGGTGCCCATCACCGCGGTGATGACGGCCAAGGCCTCGGTTAAGGTTGGAAATGAGACATTTCGACTTTTCGAGAGAGGGGAGCAAAGGATTGCCTGGGTTGACGGGGCGCTGCCCTGGGTTGCGGCAGTCGGCGAAACCACTAAGTATGCCGGAATCATAAAGCCTCCGGAGTTCATCGACCAGGAGATCACCGGCACCGAGGTCGAGCTGTTTCGGGGGCGATACCTGCCTAGAAACGAATTGGTCGCCGGATTGCCCAAAGGAGTGGAACCTGCGGGAACGCTGCCCTTGGGAGTGCATGCCTGCCAACCTTATATCCCATCCCCGTGGATAAGGGGTATGGCGATTGTCGGCGCGGCA
>JAZDOF010000116.1:0-6641 GCA_043799015.1 Pseudomonadota bacterium
TCGGGACCTGATGGAACAGGCGGCGCCACTGGTCGAACTCGTCCGCGATCAGGGGGACGAGGCGGTGCGGGAGCTCACGAAGAGATTTGACTCGGTTGACATGGAGCCCTCCGGGTTTCGGGTTACGGTAGACGAAGCCGAGGATGCCGTGCGGGCCCTTCCCTGGGACCTTCGGGATGCTATGGAGGTTTCCATAGCCAATATTGCAAAGTTTCATGAACGCCAAGTGGAGCCTCCGACATGGGAGATGGAGATAGCTCCCGGTATCGTCGCGGGCGAAAGGGTTGTTCCGATCCCTTCGGTAGGGTTGTATGTGCCTCGCGGGAAGGGGTCTTTTCCTTCCATGATGATGATGGCCGGGGTGCCTGCAAAGGTGGCGGGGGTGAAGCGAATCGTAGTTGTCACGCCGCCGGATCGTAACGGTAAAGCGGACGGAGCGACCATCGCGGCGGCCCGGCTTATCGGGATCGACGAGATATTCCAGGTAGGCGGAGTGCAGGCGGTGGCCGCGTTGGCTTTCGGCACGGCGACCATTCCGAAGGTCGACAAGATAGTGGGCCCAGGGTCCGGCTACGTATTGGCCGCGAAGCAAATACTCTCAACCGAGGTTGATACGGGCCTGCCTGCGGGCCCGAGCGAGGCCGTGATCCTTGCCGATGACTCCGCGGACCCCCTTATGGTCGCAACCGACCTTCTTATCGAAGCCGAACACGGACCGGATTCGTCGGCGTATCTCGTGACCACCTCGGAAGCGGTGGCCGTGGCAACCCTGGACCTGATTCCCGGATTGACGGCGGACTTGCCTGAAGAGCGGCAGTCGTTTTGCCGGTCCGTATTTAGTAATAGCGGCGGCGTTATCCTTGCCCGTGATCTCGATTCCGCAATTGATTTCATAAACGATTTCGCGCCGGAGCATTTACAGATACTGACGCGTGACGAAGTGGGGGTCATGCGGAGAATAAAATACGCAGGGGAAGCCCTACTGGGACCATTCACCCCAGGGACTTTGGCCAACTATTCCATCGGCCCCAATGCCATACTGCCGACTTCGGGCTTCGCAAAGACGGCCTCCGCGTTATCCGTCCGAGACTTTACGCGCCGGATGTCATACTCGATGGTAACCGAGTCGGGGTTCAAGCAGTTGGCGCCCAAGACTCTAACGCTGGCCCGTTACGAAGGATTTGCGGCCCACGCCGCCGCGCTCGAACTCCGATTGAAGCGGCGATAACGGATTTCTCAAGGCCGTGACGGCGTGGTGTTATCCCTACGTTCGAAGGTCGGGACTGGAGACGGCATGGCTGAATTAACCCATTTCGATGAAAAAGGCAGGGCCGTGATGGTGGATGTCACCGAAAAGGCGGAGACGGACCGTTCGGCAACGACTAGAGGCTCGGTCCGTATGAGGCCCGAGACCCTCGACCTGATTCTCGAAGGCAAGGCCAAGAAAGGCGATGTCCTGGCCGTGGCCCGGATAGCGGCCATAATGGCTGCAAAAAGGACATCGGATATAATTCCTCTCACGCATCCTCTCCCGTTGACCTCGGTTCAGGTGCGGTTTTACCCGGACAAGTCCCGGTCCCTTGTCGAAATCGAGGTAACGGCCAAAGTCACGGGGAAAACAGGGGTCGAGATGGAAGCCCTCACGGCGGTGTCCGCGGCGGGGCTCACCATCTACGATATGTGCAAAGCCGTGGACCGCGGAATGATAATTTCCGACATTAGGCTCATGGAAAAATCCGGTGGCCGTTCAGGCCATTTTATTGCGTCCACCGATTGATGAATTCGATTGGTCGATCTTCCAACGCGAGGTTAGGTCAAACGATGCTTAGTGATTCCTTGGAATCCAACGAATATACCAACGAAGAACTAGTTCGCCTGTTGGGTGTCTACACGGGCGAAACTCTTACACACTACGGACTTTGGTTTGCGCGATCCGTGGATCATGTGGGCTTGTCCGCAACCTTGGAAGCGGAGGAGGAGGTAATCCGACGATACGGGCCGACGGCTCTTCGGAGGTTCCCGACTTCCTTGAACAACGGCTCCGGGTCCATCGAGACCGCGCTGGAGCGGATGGACCGTGACGGGCTTGTGGGCCTGCTGCAGGACGCGGCCAAAACGTGGCTCGCCTCTGACGGGTTTTGGTTCCAGGCCTTGGAAGGCCGGTTCGGCATGGCTCAAACCAAGGTGGTCAACGATGCATGCTGGGCCGAGTTCGCCCGGATGGAGGCGTTCAAGTTGCGAACGTTCCTCAGACCGGGAGAGGAAGGGATGAGAGCCCTGGAACGTACCCTTAAGCTGCGGATATATTCGTCGATAAACGAATGTGAGGCCCACTGGGAGAACGACAAATCACTCGTGTGGACGATGGTGGACTGCCGTGTTCAGGCGGCGCGGAATAGGAAGGGCCTTGACCCGTACCCGTGCAGGTCCGCGGGCGTCAACGAATATACGGCTTTTTCCGCGGGCATTGATTCGCGCATCGTCGTTGATTGCATTTCCTGTCCTCCCGGCCCCGTTCCGCAAGGCGGGTGGTGTCAATGGCGGTTCACGCTTCGGTGAGGCCTGCACTCAAAAGGCCCAAGCACACGGTATCAAGCCTTAAGCACGGTATTGGCGTTCATCACCGTTCGCTGAACAGGCCCTCTCCGTGCGAAGTGGATGAGCGCCAGTGCATAGGATTCTTCCCCGAAACCGGCGATGGACCCCTCGCACACGTCCGCCAGGAGAGACTTCCTCCGAAATTCCTCCCTGGCCACGGGGTTGCTCAGGTGGACCTCCACCACCGGTATGCCTACGGCACTCACGGCGTCTCTAAGTGCCACGCTTGTATGGGTGTAGCCCCCGGCGTTCAGTATGACGCCGTCCACGGTTGAATCGTAGTGTTGGATGACGTCTATCAACTCTCCCTCGATATTCGACTGGAAGAAAGTTATTTCGACTCCTAATACTTCGGCGAGGAGGGCAAGGGATTCCTCGATCGCCGGCAGGCTTTTATTTCCGTATATGTGGGGTTCCCGCGTGCCCAACATATTCAGGTTCGGTCCATTTACGCATGCAATTCGCATGTTTCCCCTCCAAGTTCCGCAAATCTAGCAAGCAGAGCATCAGCCGATACGAGTGAGGCCATGGCCTCGGCCACCGGTCCTATCCGCGGGCACAGGCAGGGGTCGTGCCGTCCTTTCACCATTATGGTCGCGTCGTTGCCGTGTAGGTCAACGGTAGGTCGGGGCTTCGCTATGGATGCGGTGGGTTTCACCACAAGCCGCATGACGATGGGTTGCCCCGTGGATATGCCCCCGAGGGTCCCGCCGGCGTGATTGGAAAGGAAGCCCTGGGACGAGATCGGATCGTTTGCTTCCGATCCACGCATGGCTGCCAAGCCGAAGCCGGTCCCGAATTCGATCCCTTTTACCGCACCTATGGAAACCATAGCCCCTGCCAAGAGGCCGTCCAGCTTGTCGAATACGGGATCGCCCAATCCGGGAGGCATCCCTTCAATAATGACTTCCACTATCCCGCCGACCGAGTCTCCTTCGCCGCCGGCCCTTTTTACCTCGTCGGCCATGGCCTCCGCCGCATCGGGATCAGGGCATCGAAGGGGATTTCGTTCGGCAAACTCAAAGTCTCTCTTCCGCGCTTTGACGCCGGCTATCTGAACGGTGCAACTGCGTACCGTCATTCCATGGCGACCGATGAGAATCTTGGCTACAGCGCCGGCGGCGGTTCGGCCGACGGTTTCCCTCCCCGACGCGCGCCCTCCCCCCGGTTGCGGAGGTAAGCCGTATTTCTTAAAATACGTGTAATCCGCATGCCCGGGCCTAAACAGGTCTCTTATGGTGCTGTAGTCCTGTGAGCGAGCATCCTTGTTGCGGATCAGGAGGGCGATGGGGGACCCCAGGGAGCGGCCCGATGAAATTCCGGACAGGATTTCTACTTGGTCGGGTTCCCGTCGGGGGGAGACGAAATCCGAGGTTCCCGGCCTCCTGCGGTCAAGTTCCCGTTGTATGAATCCTTCATCGATGACCAAGCCCGCCGGCACGCCGTCGATGGTCACACCCAAGGCGGGGCCGTGCGATTCACCGAAGGTGGTGACCCTAAAGAATCTACCGAATGTGCTACCCACTGGTGTCCTCCTTCACTGCCGCCAAAGCCTCCACCAACTCCTCTCTGGTCACGTCGTCCACACAGACGGCTCTCCCGACTTCTTCCAGAAGGACGAAAACCAGCCGGCCCCCTCGGATCTTCTTGTCGTGACGCATCAACTCAAGGGCCTCGTCCGGACTCGGCAGTTCCACGGCACCCGGATATATGCGTCGTATGGCCGAGACGATTCGACCGTCCGTATCCTCGTCGATCATTCCCCTTATGCGGGACAAGCGGGAGGCAAGGACCATACCGGCGGCCACTCCCGCCCCGTGGGAAATCTTGAACCGATTAAACGCCTCAACCGCGTGGCCGAACGTGTGGCCGAAGTTGAGAATACGTCTTAACCCGGATTCTCGGAAATCCTGCGACACCACCCCGGCCTTGATCTTCGCCGCTTTTACCGCAACATGTCCCAGTAACGGCAGGTCCCCGCGCACCAGCGGCTCGGTTTCCCGCTCGATAAAGTCGGCCAACTCCGGGGCCGCTATAAGGCCGGTCTTATACGCCTCTACGAGACCCTCACGAATCTGTTTCGCAGCGAGGGTGCTCAGTGCGCGGAGGTCCAAGACCACGGCGGTAGGGATGCTGAAACACCCGATCACGTTTTTCGCGTCGCCCAAGTTGACCGCGGCCTTGCCGCCCACCGCCGCGTCGACGCAACCGAGAAGGGTGGTAGAGACTATTATAAACCGCATGCCCCTCTTGTACGTGGAACCGACAAACGCGGCCAGGTCCGTTACGACGCCGCCCCCGAGCGCGACCAGCAAATCGTCACGGTCCACGTGTTTTTCTATAAAGGCTTCGTAAACGCGTTGCACGGAGCCGAGAGTCTTGGATCTCTCGCCCGCGGGCAGGTCAATTACGGCGACAGGTTCGGCCGGAGATGGAAAGCGTCCTAGATGCAGCCGCGCGACCGTACGGTCGGTGATGACGGCCGTACGGGCCCCCGTGGTAAGCTTTGCCGTTATTTCAGGGGCGTTATAGGTCGCGATAATCGGGCACTCGGTGTCCCCTAGACGTACGGAAAAACTCTCATCAGGCAGCAGGAAAGGCATGAGGGCCTCGGCGATCCGGTCCGGAGTCTTCCCATCAACGTTTATGGTAAAATCGGCTTCGGCATAGATTCCCCGTCTGCGTTCAAAGAGGTTCTCTATCGCTTTTCGGTCTCTCCAAAGGGGCCTCGAAGCTCGCTCCTCGTCGCTGAGCCGTCCCGCGCAGGTTGCCAAGGCCGCGTCAAGAAAAACCGTCTTGCCCGATTCGGCCATAATCCGGCGGTTCTCATCGGATACGGGAAGACCGCCCCCCGTGGCTATCACCAGCCGCTTTCTCGCGGCCAATCGTTTCAAAACGGCCGTCTCCTTGGTACGGAAAGCCACTTCCCCTTCCTGAGCGAAGACCTCGGTGAAGGGTTTGCCAAAGTGCCGGCTTAGTTCGGCATCCGTGTCCTTGGCTTCCCGATTGAGCGTTTCGGACAGAGCGGCGGCTACGGTACTCTTGCCCGATCCCATGAAACCCACGAGGTATATGTTCCCGGTCATTCAACCTTCCCTAAACCTTCCTTGAAATACTTCACGTCCACCGCCGATCCGGTCCACAGTTCGAAACTCCGACGGGCCTGGTGCGCCAGCATGGGGATCCCGTCCATGAAACCGGCCCCGCTCCTGTCGGCCTGATCCTGCCAGAAATTTACCGTACGGCCGTAGTTGACGTCCATCACCAGTTCGCACCCGTCGATGGTCAATCCTGAAACGAACCGGCCCATTTCGGGCGATTCCTCGATGCTTGACACGGATGTCGCGTTGATTATCAAGTCCGCCTTCAATACCCGGTTCGACAAAGAGGCCAAGTCCGTCGCGTTCGCCGAAAAACGATTCCCTAGTTGTAGGACCGAGTCTCGCCTGCGGCCCGCAAGTGTTACCAAACCGGCCCCCAGTTTATTGAGCGCATAGAGGACCGCCCTGGCCGCTCCTCCGGCGCCGAATACAAGGCACGTTTTCCCGCGGGCGACGAATCCCGCTTCCTCCAGAGCATCCACGACCCCCCCTACATCCGTGTTGAATCCAATAAGCTTATCTTCGCTCCGAACAATGGTGTTCACCGCGCCGACGGACGCGGCTTCCTCCTCTACCCGATCCAACAGGGGCATGACGGTCTCCTTATAGGGCACCGTAACGTTTGCCCCCGCAATATTCAAAGCCCTGATTCCATCTATCGCGTCCTTGACGTCGGTCGGTCCAACCATGAACGGCACGTAGACGGCGTCCATACCGACACGCCTCATCACCGCGGAATGCATGGCCGGCGATTTGGATCGAAAAGCCCTTTCATCACTAATAATGCAAAATACCTTCATGATTTCATCTTCATTTCATCAGTCGGGCCAACTCATCACGAAAGCCCGGATATGATATCGACGCGCAGGCCTCGTCCGTGATTTCGGGTTCCGCTCCGGCCTTCAATCCGGCCAGCCGAAGCGTCATAGCTATTCTATGGTC
>JAZDOF010000127.1:0-2669 GCA_043799015.1 Pseudomonadota bacterium
CGCACGGGCGAGGCATCCAAGCCCCATTCAGCTAAGGCCGCGAATTGGTCCCGAGCGAACGCGACGCTGCCGCCCGTACCTCCGAGGGTAAACGACGGTCGGATCACATTGGGGAACCCCACATCCTCGGCGATGGCCCAGGCTTCTTCCAGAGTCCGGGCGTATCCGCTGCGTGGCAGATCCAGACCGATCTTGTGCATGGCGGCCTTGAATTGATCCCTGTCTTCGGCCTTGGCGATGGCTTCCACTCCGGCACCGATGAGTTCGACGCCGAACTTCTCCAAAACCCCCTGTTCGTGAAGTTCCATCGCGCGATTCAGCGCGGTTTGACCGCCGAGGGTGGGTAAGAGGGCATCGGGCCTTTCCCGTTCTATGATCGCGGCAATGATGTCCGCCTTCACGGGCTCGATGTACGTAGCGTCGGCAAAATCCGGGTCGGTCATGATGGTTGCGGGATTGGAATTAACCAGGATCACACGGTATCCCTCTTCCTTCAACGCCTTGACCGCCTGAGTGCCGGAATAATCGAATTCGCATGCCTGTCCGATGATGATGGGACCTGAGCCTATGATAAGAATGGATTTTATATCTGTCCGTTTCGGCATGTACCCTGCGCCTCTCTTGATTGCTTCGCGCCGCGGACGGAGCTATCCCGCCCGAAACCACGGCAGACTATATGGGGAGTGAAGGGAAAATTCAAGGTTTGTGAGAGGAACAGGTGTAAGACCGGAAGAGGGAAGACGCCTATGCCTTACCGACAAGAAGCACCGCCGGCCGGGGAGTTTCTAATGGGCAGCGACGAATCGCCCGAGTCGCCGGCGGTTGATTATCCGAATTATCCACATGAGCGCTTCGTTGAGCTCAAAGACGAGGCCCCCGTTCATTCCGTTCGTATCACCCATCCGTTTTATCTGGGAAAATACGAAGTGACCGTCGGGCAGTTTCGGAAGTTTGTCGAGACCGCCGACTATAGAGCGGAGTCTGAGGCGGACGGCACGGGCGGTTACGGTTACGATGCAACCTATGATCCGGCGACAACGAAGCGGGGAGATGCATTTGAGGGCCGAGATCCTCGATATTCTTGGCGCAATCCGGGTTTTCCACAAACCGATGATCATCCGGTAGTGAATATTACCTGGAACGATGCGGCGGCCATGGCCGAATGGCTGAGCCGTGTGGAAGGCAAGCGGTATCGTTTGCCAACCGAGGCGGAATGGGACTACGCCTGTCGGGCGGGGACGAAGACCCGTTATTACGGCGGAAATTCACCTTCCACTCTGTCCGCAATCGCCAACACCTTCGACGCCTCAGCGGCCCCCTACCGGCCCCGATGGAAAGATTTCGCCCTGGTAGGGGACGATGGTGCGGCCTTCACCGCGCCTGTGGGACGTTTTTCGCCGAATGCCTTCGGTTTGTACGACATGCTCGGCAATGTCTGGGAGTGGGTTTCAGACTGGTACGGTGAAACCTATTACGCCGATTCGCCTTTGGTTGACCCGACGGGCCCGGCATCCGGTCGCGTGCGCGTGCGCCGGGGAGGCTCCCGGCATACGTGGTCGCTTTACGCACGAACCACCTTCCGCAACTGGAATACTCCCCAGACCCGATACACGCTGGTCGGCATGCGTCTCCTAATGGAGGCCGAACTGACTGACGGCCGTTCCCGGCGAAGATGAGTCTAGCGGACAACCAGGGAAGTGAACGGAGGTATATAGGCCTGAGCGAACACAAGCAAGCCTACAAGAGCCGCTAGGGCGATGCTGTGGAAAAACACGAAGCGCAGTATGTCTCCCTCGTGTCCGTACCATTGGGTGGCAGTGCTTGCAACGACTATGCTCTGTGCATCGATCATCTTGCCCATGACTCCGCCCGAACTGTTGGCCGAAGCCATCAAGGTGGGGCTGATGCCTATCTGTTCGGCCGTGATCCGCTGTAGACTCCCGAACATCACGTTGGAAGAGGTGTCCGATCCGGTGAGGGCCACCCCCAGCCACCCCAACATGGTTCCGAAGAATGGGTAGAGCTTGCCCGTCATGGCGAATGTCAGCCCTAGTGTGGCGTCCAACCCGCAATAACGGGTTATGAATCCCAAACCGAGCATGGCTGCTATAGTCAGCAATGAGAAGCGTACCGTTACAATGGTTTCTTTGTAAACCCTAAGCATCTCCTTAACGCCATAGCCCATGAGGAAGCCCGAAATTACCGCCGCCAACAAGATACCGGTGCCGGTGGCGGACAGCCAATTGAATACGTATACGGCCGCCTCTTTGTGCGGCTCGGCAACAATGGGAGGCACTCGCTCGATCAGATTATGGAGTCCGGGTACCGGGATCCTGACTACGGAGATGCTGTCGAGAAGAGCCTTGATTTGCGGTAACCCCCATAGGAAAACGAGCACACTGAGAATTACCCACGGAATCCATGCCCGGATGACGTCTTTCCGTGAGTAACCGTGGTCGGCCCTCGCTCCTGTTCCCTTTTCCATGCCGTTCAAACCCCATATTTGTTTGGGATGCCATATCAGAAGCAAGATGGTCACGGCAGCGAGAGACGAGAGTGATGAAATGATGTCCACGAGCCAGGGACCATGATAATTGGAAACGAAGAACTGGGGTACCGCAAAGAATACCCCGGCTGTAAGGGCTCGTCATGAAATAAAGCTTGCAACG
>JAZDOF010000159.1:0-6516 GCA_043799015.1 Pseudomonadota bacterium
GGAGGACCCATATGCAATGTATCACCGTAAAGCCGGGCATCGAGTGCACGTTCATGACCAAGAAAGGGTGCGGCTTCAATGAAGGCCGTTGTCTACCCGTAGTGGAACAGTGCTCGGGGTGCAACAGAACAAAAGAGTACCAGGACGGGACCTATTGTAACATAGCCCCCCAGCCGGCCATAAAGTGGAATAAATCCGCGTGCAACTTCGCCACCCATCTCGAACGTGCGAAGGTGGAAGTCACCCAGAAACTCAACCCGTTGAAGGCGTCCAAGAGAGCCGCCGGAAAGAAATAGTAGGGCCATCGCGGCCTGTAATTCGATGATCGAAACGTTTTCAAAGCGGTGAAGGTTGCCGGGGGAGGGACCGTCTTCAAAGAAGATCCTTCCCCCGGAGCCTCATAGCCACGAACTTCCAAGCGATTGCGGCTCACATCGGTCACCGTCAAGGCTCGGTGGTTCCGGATACCAGGAGCCGGGTGGGAGTTTCCATCGTTCGTAGTGCCTCAAGGGATGGGAGTTCGCGAAATGCGTGAGGATTATTCGTTAGTGCCGGGAGCCGACGTGGTCCCGAAATATGCTTCACCCGCGGTCCAACCAAGCCTCCGCCTCACTCCTGCTCTCGAACTGTCGCACGTTCATACCGGATTCTTCGGCTGCCATCTTCACTTGAACTCTGGCAACGATGCTTCCCTGTGCATACACTTCACCCACCTTGCTCAGGCCGGCCTTGATTAGGAGCTTCTGACCCTCTACGTGGAGCGGTTGCTGGGTGCCGCCCTTGAATTCGGTTAAGTCGGTTAGGATGGTAAAGCCCGGGCGGACCATCTTTGCGGCGGTCTCAAGGTCCCGAAGCCAGTTCGGAACATCGTCTTTGTTAAACCACCACCCTATGATCTTGAGATACACGCGGCGCTTCTGCTCTTCAACGAAAAGGGTATAGAACGGGTTTGACGCAACGGGCTTCATATGTCACTCCATGTCCAAAGTGTCTGATGCATTAATCCGCCGGGAACGGCATAGTATACTTATCACGGTCGAGGGCCCCGGTCCACGGGAGTTGCACGTGCGGTTCGGGCCGTTTGCTCGGACGCCGGTCCATCGGGGGCTGACCTACGGAACGCAGGACGATGCGAGTTCTTCAGAGTGGTGAATTTTGGGCGTAACCATTCACTCTTGTGGGGCAGCTTTTCCAGCCTGCCGAGACCGAACTAAGAAGATTCGCAGGCTGGAAAGCCTGCGCCACGTTGAAATTGGAATTTCCCCCTTGTAACAGAATGGTGAATTTTGGGCCAATCGAGAACTTGACAGCGTCCGGCCCTCAGTGGTATCCTGTCGGCTTCATTGGCGGTGTAGCTCAGCTGGTTAGAGCATGCGGCTCATATCCGCAGTGTCCGGGGTTCAAGTCCCTGCACCGCCACCACGCCCCTCCCCCTGCAATCATCACGTCTTTGAACACTATTCGGCATCACTGCGACGATGCCGACTGTGCCCGGCCTTCTTCCAACCACTTCCTCAATCCCTCTATGGTTTCGCGCTGGGAGCGGCTGATGGGTACCTGGCGTGCAAGTGCCGTAAGGATATCGTCGGTGATGAAATCCCGCCCGGGCGACGCTGTATCGCTGAATGCCAGGTACATGGCGTCTATTATCGCTTGTTCGATCTCCGCGCCGACATAGCCCTCCGACGCGGCGCTGAGTATATCCAGGTCGAACCCTTGGACAGGGCGCTTTCGTTTGCGAATGTGGACCTCAAAGATTTCTCTGCGCTCCTTGCCCGAGGGGAGATCGAGGAAGAATATCTCGTCCATCCGCCCGCGGCGAAGAAGCTCCGGAGGCAGCAGCGAGATGTTATTCGCCGTTGCGACCACAAACACCGGCCGAGTCTTCTCCTGCATCCACGAAAGGATACCGGCAAACACGCGCATGGACGTTCCCGCGTCTCCGGTCCCGACCGCCAAACCCTTCTCGATTTCATCAATCCAGAGAATACACGGAGCGACGGTTTCAGACAAAGCGAGGGCTCGGCGAGTGTTTTCTTCAGACTGACCCACCAGCCCTCCGAAGAGTGCCCCCAGGTCCAAACGTATCAACGGCAATCGCCACAATCCTGCGATCATTTTCGCGGTGAGCGATTTCCCCGTGCCGGGAATGCCTATGAGCGCGATACCCTTGGGGGCAGGCAGGCCATAATCCCGCGCTTCACTGCTGAAGGCCCGCTCACGAGTGCGCAGCCACTCCTTCATCCGGTCGAGTCCTCCGACATCACTAAGGTTTTCCTTGGAGGAGAAGAACTCGAGAGCGCCGGATTCCCGGATTATCTGCTTTTTCTCATAGTTGACCATATCGATGTCACGTTCGTCCAACCCTCCTTTGGAAACGATCGCTTTGGAAAAGATCCGCCGCGCGTGGTTGGTCGAAAGGCCCAGCGCGGCTGCGACGAGCTTTTCCCTACCTTGCGGGGTCAGGTTCATCTTAACCCCCGGCGAAGCGGTAAGGATCGAGAGGATGGAATCAATGTCGCCCGCCCCGGGTAAAGGGAAATCCAGGACGGCTATGTCGTCCCTAAGTTCCTCGGGTATCCGCCACACCGGCGTTATTACGACGATGCTCTTACGACTGAATTTGAAGTCACGTGCCAACAACCGCAGTTTTCGAATCACCCTCGGCTGCCCCTGCCAGCACTGGTGGAAGTCCCCCAAAACGAACACGGAATCATCAGGCATGTTTTCAATGGCTATGAGCGCGCTGATGGGGTCCTTTGCCGTGGGCGGAGCCGCGCCTTCTCCCGCCATTATTCGGAAGTATTCCGCATGGTCCCAGGAATAGGCTTTTCTGCCCGTACGCAGGCAGACGTCCTTGATATGGTCCACTATCCTTTCTTCTTCGTACGACACGACACAGATGAGCGTGTATCGCGCTCGGAGAAACACCTCCAGTTCTTCTTGAAAACTCATGGCCGGTTTCTTTCCCTCATGGTCGGCGGATCAATTCCACTTACGGATATGGAACCGTCCGGAGATATCAGCACCTCCGCAGGCGGGGTCGGGTCAAATTCCGCCAAGCGGTATCGGCCCGTCAGCAAATGTATGGTTTGATTGGAGGAAGCACGGAGCCCACTGGTCCGGCGCAATTCGTGAACGAAGGAGCCGTCGATCAAGACGTCCACATTGCGCAGTATTTCCGATCCATAGGTCATACGCTCGATTTCGCCGCGCTCCATGCCGGAAAAGAGCACGATCGACAGCCGCGTGCTCCTGCGTATTCCCAAGACGAGACACAACAGACCTTCGGCTTGTTCCAGCGGTTCTCCTCCGGTCAATGTTATGCCGTCCAGGACGTTACGCCTAATTAGAACCAGGTCCAACAGCGACCCTATCGAAACTTCCGTCCCAAGACCGGGACCGTGGGTGCCCGGGTTGAAACATCCGACGCATCTCCGCGAACAACCTTGGAACCAGATCACCATCCGATCCCCAGGTCCGTTCGACCGACTGCATGGCAGGATCGCGTGGAGTCTAAGAAAGCCGTGACAATCGCCGTGACCGGCCATAGTAGTGTAGATGGGCATTTGTCCAAAGCTCCCGGGTGATATCGTCGCAACCGGTGGGTCGTTCAAACCGTTTTGGACTCGAGGGTTATTATGGCATACTACCGCCGGTTCGCGAAGCTTTGGAGATGATATGGACATCAATGACACTCGAGTTGCGGTAGTCGGTGCGGGCGCCATCGGCGGCGTGGTAGCCGCGGGTATGGCAAAAGCCGGTTGGAATGTGGAACTTGTTTGTAAGCATAGGGAGATAGCCGAAAAGGCGGCTTCGGTTGGTCTTCATGTGCTTGGGGTCAAAGGGGAGGCTCACGTCCCCGTGACGGGGGTTGAAGATGTCCGTGGGCTTTCCGGAGCTAAGGACGTGGTTTTTTTGGCTACGAAGGCCAATGACTGCGTTTCGTCCGCGACTGCGCTTCTGCCGTTCCTTAAAGAGGCCGGCGCCGTAGTCTCCCTGCAAAACGGGATCTGCGAAGACGCCATAGCGCAGGTGATCGGCCCTCGACGGGTCATACGCTGCGTCGTGTCCTGGGGCGCGACGATGAGGGGGCCGGCCGAACTGGAAGTGACATCACGCGGGGAGTTCGTCATCGGGTCTTTTGACGATCAGCCGGACGGCAGGCTCGATATCGTTCGACAAATGCTTGAATCCGTGGAGACGACCCGCATTTCGCAGAACATGATCGGTGAGCAATATTCCAAATTGATGGTGAACTCCTGCATAAACTCCCTCGGGGCGATCACCGGGCAGGAGCTCGGCAAAATACTTGCATCACGCGCGGCCAGGGACGCGTTCATCGTGCTGATCAAGGAAGCCATGGCCGTGGCTGTGGCCATGGGGATGAAGGTCGAACCGGGCGGAGGCGGCAAGCTCGATTTCTATCGATTTGTCGCCGGCTCGGGTGCGATCTCGAACTTCCGACGTCACTTGCTCATTCGCCTAATCGGATTCAAGTATAGGCGCCTCAGGTCTTCCAGCCTTCAGTCCTTGGAACGGGGACTTAAGACCGAGGTCGATTTCCTGAACGGTTACATCTGCGATCGGGGCCGGGAGCATGGAGTCCCGACCCCGTTGAACGATACCGTCGTGGCCATGATCAAGGAGATCGAAGAAGGCCGACGGCGCATCGCACCGGAAAACCTTGGGGAGTTGCCTGTCGGGTGAAACGGATGTGATCAACCCCTGTTTCTATCGGCGCGCCCGGCGATTCAAACGCTTGTTCAATAAATAGACCGCAACCCCGCAGTATTCTTTTAGTTTGCCTTCTTTGTCCGGCGCCGACCATCCATCGCGTAGCCGCCGGATTTCCGCGGCACTTCGGGAACCCCGATCGCGCCCGAGCATGAGGCGAACTGCGTCCACCACTTGCTCGCGATCTCTTCTCAGCCGGGATTGGTTCAGATTGAGCACATCATCCAGTTGCTCACGCAAGACGGGGTCGTTGGATCCGATCCGGCCATCCCCATAGTAGTTGACCAGCCTCTCAACGTCGTGCGTTGAATCGGCCGGGTTATACTTGAGCTCCTTGTCGCCCTTGGCCGTGTCGCAATTCTGTTGCGTCGAGGGGCTTCCCTCGTTGCCGTGGCAGACGGCGAGCATGTTGCCGTAATCGAGTCCTTCACACGGATATTTGCTCCGGCAATGCCAATGCTCCACCTTCATGGTTACAGCGCTGATACGCTGCATGCAGTAGGCGCACAGGTGACCTTGTTCCCGAAGCAGTTGCCGTCGCACGGCGTCCTTCACCTCCGTAAACAAGGGGCCGTCATAGCATGCGTCTTTTTGACGGCGATATTGCGTTAGCTCGCCCGGCTCTCGTCCTTTTGTTATCGAACGCATTGCCGGCTCATTCCTCGTTCCCCATTTCCAGCATCGCGATCAAAGATCGAGCCCTCATAAGCTCCGGGATATCCCCGTGCAATTGCTCCGTCATTCGAGCGATCTCCGACTTCGCGTCGGCGAATTGTTCCGAATCGATCAACCTGAACAAGGAGGATAGACGCTCCTCCACCGCGTCGTTGCGCGTCAGGGTTTCCCCTGCGTCCGGCGGACGCATCAATTCATCGAGAATGTCGTTGGAAGTAAGCCCTTTGGATTGCTTTGGAACCACGCAAGCGATCCGATTACGGTTATCCATCGTCAGCAGGCGCACTTGGGTCGGCTCGGTTTCTCCAATGACCTGCGGAGAATGGGTAGAAACTACAAACTGACATTGGGGAAAGGTACCGGCTAGTCGCTTCAGCACCGTGCGCTGCCAAGCAGGATGAAGATGCAGGTCGATCTCGTCGATCAGCACCACCCCTTCACCATCAAGCGGGTTTTGGTTAATGGGGTTTGCGACGGCAAGACGACGGGCCAAGTCGCCGGTGAGCGCTATTAGGCACTTTTCCCCGTCGGAGAGCTGGTCAACTCGGATTTCCCTTCCGTTCTTGAGCACGGTCATTCTCAGGGGGTTTCGGCGCACTGAAAAATCCGTGAATTCAGGAAGTAGCGCTTCCAATGCCGCCCGTACTGCTTTCAATTGCGAGTCGGGAAACTGCCGACCATCGGGTTCCAGCAAGTCGCTCAGGTATTTTCGATTTTCGTTTTCCAGGGCCTCTCTGTTTCGAAACCACTCAAAGAAAACGCGGAAGTCCGCCGCGCCGGTGAGGGATTCGTCCCAGGCTTCGAGCAGGTTGAATGTGTGTGATTTGCGAATCCTCAACGGAATGTCAAGAACTGATCGATTGACGGGGTAGTAGGCAAACAAAGGGATGTTGCAGCGGCCTTCGGATTCCTCTATTCCGCGTTGCACCTCCTTGGCATACCGAGTGATTTCTCCAAGGTCCGATCCGGGGAAGGAACGAGGACGTCAGCAAGGCAATCTTCATGCGCTCATGCTGTTCCTGGAAACATCACGGCCGCGATCGTTCCGGCCACACGATCCCACGTGAATTGCTCCCTGACCCTCTGCACCGACCGCGTTCCCAT
>JAZDOF010000174.1:0-7040 GCA_043799015.1 Pseudomonadota bacterium
TGGTCGATTTCACCGAACAAGCCGAAGAAGCGTTTCGGCGGTTTGCAGATGCGGGAATGCAGGTGGTACGGTCGGAATGAGCAATGAGCGAACGGCCGATCGCGAAGGAAGGCAGGAAAGGCTGATACCCACGATCAGGGCCGAAATCGCCGCAACGAACCATGAAAGTCTCCGGGTGAAGAAGGAATGGTAAGCGTTCACCACGGTCTCACGTTGAAGGAGAAGCCAAGCCTCAAGTCCAGCCGTCCCATCCCGCGTCCCCTTCCCCAAGTCTGGGGTTGGGGGGCGGAGGGTGAGGTATTAAGCGGCAGCCGAAATTAATGTCCGTTTGAGGGCTCGGACATCGTCTTAGCTTCTGACGGTAAATCCCCCCTGCCCCCCTTTACAAAAGGGGGGTAATCATGCGTCCCCATGCGGCATTTTGCCCCCCCCCTTACCGGGCTCCCGGTAAAGGGGGGTTGGGGGCAATTTGGCTGTTTCGGACAAAACTTTCGGCAACCGGTATAAGCGGACTTGGTGAACGTTTACCGGGATCAGTTGCTATAAAGGACCTAAGCTCATGGACGAGCAAGCTTTGGACTTCCAGGAACTCGGTAGCACCGGGAATGCAGGGTGGTGGCGGTACGTCCTGGGCTTGGTGATGGTCGTTTTCTTCTGGTTTGCTTCATCCGTGGCGGCCTATGGGGTACTGTTGCTGTACGCCGTAATCTCAGGGCTTTCCGGCAAGGAAAACGGGGCTCCGGGGATGTTGGAAGGTCTGGACCCCCTGATTGAATTTGCCGGCATTCACACGGCTTTCGCAGTCGGAATCATATCTCTGTGGATCGTGGTTCGTTTTATACACTCGCGACCTTTCATCACGTTAATCACCGCGGAACGATCCCTCGATCGGAAACGATTATTTAGGGCATTCGGCCTCTACTGGGCCCTGCTTACGGCACTGACCGCGGTAGCGTACCTGCTGGACCCTTCAGACATCATCGTTGCATTCAATGCCCGTGAATTCGTGAGGTTTCTCCCCGTAGTGCTCGTTTTGACGCCGATTCAGGTGGCGTTCGAAGAACTGCTCTTTCGCGGCTATCTGATTCAGGCCGTCGGTCTGATAACTCGAAGGAGGATGGCCGCTGCCGCGATATCAGCGGCGATCTTTCTGTTGCCCCATTTGGGAAACCCTGAAATGGCCGTGGATTCCATGCTGACTGCGGCCGTAATGGCATCCTATTACTTCGCTTTTGGATTCTTTCTCGCGGTGGTGACTCTACGGGACAACGGTCTTGAATCGGCCTTGGGCATCCACATCGCGCACAACCTATTCGTTTGCATCGTGCTCAACTACGAGAACTCCGCGTTGAAGACCGCTCCATTGTTTTACGCGACAAAACTGGATCCCACGGCGGCTCTGGCCGGTATGATCGTAACCGCGACTTTGTTCTATGCAGTAGCGTATGGATGGCGACGTCCCGATTAACCGGCAGTACTGGCCGGCCCGGCTGGAAAGCCTTTTGCGCCATGCGTACAACATGACGGATTTATATACTGGTTGCCGATCGGACTTGGGCCGGGTACATCGACCATGTGTAACGCTTGTTCGGACTCGAAAGGTCACCCCTCTTTTTCAAGAAAACTAACCGGGTCCACGGGCTTGGATCGTGCCCGCACTTCGAAGTACAGCGAAGCCGATTCATGATTGGCGGAGGGTTTGCCGACCATGCCGATGGTGTCCCCTCTCTTTACGGCGACCCCCTGCGCTACCCCCACCTTGTCGAGACGCGCGTACACCGTGACAAGCCTGCCGGGGTGTTCCAAGAGCACTATTTGACCGTATCCGGGAATGCTTCCCACATGCCCCACCCGCCCCTCGTATGCGGCCACAACCTTGCTGCCCTCCGCGGCCTCCAGGGTTATGCCGTTTTCCTTCACTCCGTCGCCCGTGCCGAACTTTGACAGCAGCCGGCCTTTGACCGGCCAAGCCAACTTGCCATGCATGGCCTTGGGGCCCGTTCCCTTTGCGGCAGGTTCTTTGTTGCGCGTGGAGGGAGTGCCGGCCGCGTGTTCCTTCACGGTGACCGTTTTTTCTCTTTCAACAAATCTGACGACGGACGAAGGACCTGCGCCGAAGGGGGTGCATCCTGCCGTAATAATAACGAATATTACGAACGGAGCGAAACCGTCAAGACGGGTTCTCTTCCTCAAAGGGGATACCGGCGCCGGCTTGAAAGCACCCGGCACCGACATCAAGACCTCCATTGCCTTCAGCGTCACTCCGACCAACCGTGTTTACCGATGAGGTCAACGAAACGGCAGCCCGTGAAGTCTTCCGTTATGGGGCCCTTCGTCGTCATGGTGACGCGTTTCAACGTCTGCGATACTCTGTCGCCGACGGGGACGACCAGTCTACCTCCTTCGATCAGTTGGGCCACGAGTGTCTCCGGGATTTTGGGAGCACCGGCCGTTACCATTATTCCGTCATAGGGAGCATCCTGACGCCACCCTTCCGTACCATCACCCAGGAGGAAGGTTATGTTGTCGTACCCGCATTGGGAGATGATCCGTCGAGCTCGATCGGACAGGGAAGGAATCCGTTCCACGGTGTAAACCCGCGCACACAGCCTAGCCAGTATGGCGGCTTGGTATCCCGATCCCGTCCCGATTTCCAGCACGCGCTCATGCCCTTGGAGCCGAAGGAGCTGCGTCATGACGGCCACCATATAAGGTTGACTTATGGTTTGTCCCTCCCCTATCGGCAATGGATTGTCGTCGTAAGCTTCGTTCACAAGGGCGGCGTCGACAAATCGGTGACGCGGCACTTCCTTCATCGCGACCAGCACCCGCGGGTCACGTATGCCTCGCGCTTTGATCTGGCGCTCCAGCATGGTTTCGACGGCGGCAAGGATGTCTTTCATATTACCCCGATTGAAGCGATTCAAGCCTTCTTAGCTCGTCCCGGCACCGGTTTTTAGTGCGTTATCCGTCGCAAAACCGGTGAATGTCTCAAGGTCCTAGACGCTTGTCCAAAGGTTGCTTTCCCGCGTCGGGTGAGCTCGATGGGACGGGTTCGGATCGCGGGGCCGGACTTTCGGGATTCGGCTTCCCACCGTGCGCCGCCGGAATCTTCGGGAAGAACTTGGCATCCACCATGTCGGCAACCCGATCCACAATCGCCGTCGGGATGCCGAGCACCCACTCGAGCGCGTTGGTGATGGACCTGCCCGGGCTGGGGCCTTCATAGTAAGGATTATGGTAAGGGGGGTAAGGATACTGGGGATTGATCGTCCGTCCTTGGGTCGTCGGTACGTCGGTACGACCTGAAGGAAGGGGTTCGGGCGTGCGGTAAGACCCTTGGGCCTGCCCGCCGGGTTGCGGCCCGGAGCGTCCTTCCGGAGTCGCTGTTTGATGATGCATGGATGATTGAATCTGCTGCGCGTGCGCCGTCAATCCGGCGACCAGCACGATATATAGACAAACCGGCAAGCATCCGACCTTCATTTCCATACTCCAGAGTGCCGTCGTTCCGCGTAGATTTAGTGCGAACCGTCCATCATTTCAACACTTATTTGGTTATTAGGAGTAGAGGAACTTTTAAATTGAGCGGGTGTCGATCACAATACCCCCAAAAATTGGGCCGGGATTCCGATCAGGGCCGCAGCAGGCGGAGGTACGGGATGAAAGCACGGCAGATCATGTCTTATTTATGAATTCGTCGGAACGGACTCGTCGCCCGAATTGTCGGACGATGGGACTTTAGTTCATGGCTTGGGCCTAACTTGCCCGATCACCTCTCTTATAATAAAGGGGCAAGGTTTTTCATGCAACGGGAAAAAATGTTGACACGAGGATAGGCCATATGTACACTCGCGCCTCCGTACCGGACCCCTGGGTTGAATGCGACATGGCCGGCGGTTGCTCCCATGATTCAAAGACCCCATAGGCGTGCGGCAACCCGCTGATCAGTCGATGGTCGCAGTACCGACCCATGCGGCGCGGTCCGCAGCGCGATTCCGGCGTCGGTGTTTAATGCGCGGGTAAAGATCGTTCCGGGCCGTTACGGAAGAAACGAGTTGAAGCGGTGAGGGCCTTTGGTGGGCGGACGTGAGGACGTGTCCACGTTCCGTCGAGGGCCCGCCCCGGGGCGGGCGAACCGGCTCATAGGATTGTGAAACGGGCGCAGCGCTTGGGTCTTGAAACCTCTAAGTCGCTTGTTGAAGTGAGGAGTGTGAAGTCATGGAGTGGATGACCCGTGAAGAAATAGCTAAAACCCTCGGCATCGTCGTCAACAGCGTGAGGGGGAAGGTAAAGAAGGGCCAGATCGAGCGGGTAGCAATCGACGGAAAGAATCTGTACCGCCTGGCCGAAGACTACTCTGAGGCCGACGTGTTGTCATCGGTGCTTGACGAGGTCGAGACACCCGCCGAGCAGGAAGAGCCGGAGCCGATCGAACCCACTCCGCCACCTGCACCGGTATTCGCCAAACCGGCTGTTGAGCGGCCCCCTGCGTTCAGCCCCAAGCTGGTTCTGATGGAGCAACTGGCGTCGATCAGTGTGGGCCGCAGTATAGATGCAATAGAAAAAGGCGATGAAATAGACCTTGCTACGGGTGAGATCTCCAGAGACCTCGACGCTCGTATTTCCATGCGTCAACACAAGCAGATCAAAGAGATCGAGGACGCTCTCGAACGCATAAAGCTCGGCGAATACGGCCTATGCGAGGAATGCGGCGAAACTGTCCCGGAACAGCGGCTTAGACTATTTCCGGCAGCACGGCTCTGTGTGCGTTGCCAAGAAGAAGCCGACAGGTACGAGAAACTCAAGGATGAGCAGTACCTGAGAGGCGGGTCTTGGCGCGACGACATCTCCGATTCAGGCTATGGGAAGACGTTCGACGAATAGAAAGCCGCCGGGATTTTTCCCCTCTTGAGATCGGCAGGGCCGGCATCGACCCCGCCGATCCACCCGTCCCCAGGGCGCGGACCGTTTGATGGACCTCATGGTTTTTCCAGCCGGTTTACACACGGGTTGTTTCGAGTTTTCAACACCGACATTGACTAATCTCTACAACATCTGATAATATAACGGTGATAGTGTCGTATATCTGGAGGAGGAGGCGAGGTAGTTCCCCGAGGGGGCCAATTACAGCCGAGGAGCTGACAATGAAAAAACTCGTTTGGATCACCATGCTTGCCGTCGTCCTGGGCCTCTCTTGGGTGGCGGCGTACGCGGCCGAAGTCTATTGGGACCCCAATGTCGTCCAGAGCGGGCGGATTACTTCCAAGGATTTCAAATTTAAGTACGACGGATCGGAAATGTCGAGTATGTTCGCGGATCGTGAAATCTACGACATTCCAAAAGACGTCAACGCGGTTGACGAAGAAGAGGCCGAGGAAGAGTCCGCGCCTCCTCCCATCGCGCCCACGAACCCGGGAATAAGGTCCGGCGGGGTCGATGACCAGCCCCGGACGGTTCGACCGAGGGAACAGAGAGAACAGAAGCCTGCGACCAAGAGAACCGAGCCCGTGCGCCCCGAGCCTACGGCCGTTCCGGTTGAGAAGCCCGCTGTCGAGGTGAAGCCGTCTCCGGTAGACACCCCGATCCAGCCGTCCGAACAGCCTCGTAAGTCGCTGGAAATACCTGAACCCGGACCTACGACCGCGCCCGCGACGGGAAGTGAATCCGGCAAAGCGGTTCCGGCCGTGGGCGGAGCGGAAGACAAGCCCGAAGCCAAGAAGATGAAGTGGGGACGCCCCACCGGCGCAGCCGAAACCGAGGAAAAATCGGAAGAGCCCAAACAGAAGCTCCGCGGGGGAAAGGGCAAGAATTAATACGGTTTCGAGATCAAAGGTGTGGTGCGCAGGGCCCGATGAAACGGGCGGGGATAAACCCCGCCCCTACGGCTCATCGTGTCACCGTGGTATTCCAGCGGTAGGCTTTGAGGCGGTTTCCTCACCCGCGCTCTCCCCCGATCGACTCAATCGGCCCGGAGACCGTTTTGCGTGAGGACGGCCCTTGACTACGGATACGCCGCGTGCCGAACACGGCACGGAAATCGGGCCTGAACCACGTCCGGGGGACCATTCCGAGGAACGACGTAAGAAAGCACGCGGGGGATTGGTGCGCGCTGCCTTTGCCAAATTCATCCAACCATTCACCGCGTCTCGAAATCCTCCGTGGTTCGACGCGAGAGGGGCTGCGGTGGGGCTTCTGCTGGCCTTCGGTTTCCCCGTGGGATCCCAGATGGCGGCGATGATCGGCCTCAGGTGTTTCATGAGGTTCAACTTCGTCATCGCTTTCGCCGTGAGCTGGGTGAGCAATCCTTTTTTCATCGTGCCGCAGTATTACGCCTATTATTATTTCGGCTCCCTCATACTGGGGGAACCCAACATCATGACCGCGCAGGCTTTTCGCGACCTTTTGCGCCCCGTTTTGACCGGAGGATACTTCTGGAGTTCGGTGCAATCATTCTTATCGCTGAGTAAAGACGTCGTGGCCCGGTGGGGAGTATCCGCGGCCATAGCAGGCCCCACGGCCGCGTTTATAGGATACGTCGTCACCTATTCGGCACAAACGGCCCGCCGGCGCAGAGAAGCCCTGGAATAACCGAAAGTTATAGTGACGCTCCTTGAATTTTGCGGCAAAGCCCGCTCCGGCGGAACGATTACTGAAAGATCATATTCCCGGCGCGAGAAAAGGCTTTTTCCCCGGTAATTGATATGTAGAGGCCCCCGACTGTGGCCGAGTGGTTTTCCGGCGCCCATAACGATCAACATGAGAAATGTGCGGGAAATAGCCACGGGGCGGAGACGCACCAGGAGTTGAAGACCATGAGAAACCTGAGACATGTAACGGCTGGATGGCTACCGGTGGTAGCCCTTATCGCGATGATGGCCGCCCCCGGCCTGGTAGGCAATGCCTGGTCCCAGGCGTTCGGGATGATTGCCGCCACGGTCGAGAAAGCGGATGATTCACGAGGCCTTACTGTTCGCTCTCAACCGTCTGAGTCCGCCGGTGTGATCGGCTACCTACCGGTGGGCACGGAAATCAGGGCT
>JAZDOF010000206.1:0-3567 GCA_043799015.1 Pseudomonadota bacterium
GTTCATGCTTACCCCCTTGGTGACGTGGAATTGACGCTCGTTCTCCACGGAACTCGGGCAATTCAACCCAACCGTTTATTCCCCGACCGGCTCGCCCAATTCAGCCCATGCCTTGAGGCCCCCTTGGAGAAACTTGACATCCGGATGATTCCGCCGGAGGCGGTCCGCAATCGACTGACTCACGGAGCCTCCTTTTACGCAATACACCACCACCGGTTCGTCCTTGGGTATGTCCGCGATCCATTCCTCGACCTCTTCCGGATCGAGCCGGGCCGCGCCGTGGATCTTCTCCGGCGAGGCGTCGAAGTCGGCCTTTCTTCGCACGTCAAAGAGGGCCGGTTTACGGTTGCCCGCCATGAGGGCTTTCAGTTCATTGGGGGTTATGGAATCAGCCATCTATATTCCACCTCCTGTGGGATCATGCCGTTCGTGAGGAATCGACAATGCATAGGTTCTCCGTCCGATCGCCGCGACCTCTTGACAACAAGATACAACTGAATCATTATCATGTCAAGTGTTCCAAGGAGGCCTCCGATGACCGAATGCCCTCAAGGAAAATGGCTGCTGCTCATCCACCAGATTCCCCCTAAACCCGCCTACCTACGGGTCAAGATATGGCGGAGGTTGCTGGGCCTAGGCGCTGTGGCCGTAAAGAACTCCGTGTACGTGATCCCTAGAAACGAACAGACGCTCGAGGATTTTCAGTGGGTACTGAGGGAAATCGTACAAGCCGGGGCCGATGCCTCCATATGCGAAGCGAGTTTTGTTGATGGATTGACGGATGAGCTGGTGGAAGACCTGTTCCGAACCACGCGCGACGCCGACTATGGGCAAATTGCCGAGGAAGCCAAGGCCGTGCTCGATGCCGCGCCGCCCGCCGGGTCGATGACCGACGAAGACCGGTCCGACTTGGAGACTGCTTTGAGCCGGCTCAAGAAGAGGTTCTCCGGAGTCGTGAACTTGGATTTCTTTGGCGCCCCGGGCCGTGAGCCGGCTGCGACGCTGTTGGAGAGAATCGAGTTCAGGCTGGCTGAAGCTAGGAAAAGTGCGGATCTGGGATCTCAGTTTCCGGACACATCGGATATTTCAGAGTTTAGAGGACGTACGTGGGTAACCCGAAAAGGGGTGTACGTGGATCGCATGGCTTGTGCCTGGCTCATCCGCCGCTTCATCGACCCCGATGCTTCCTTTAGGTTCGTTTCCGAACGGGGGTACCGACCGAAGTCGGGCGAATTGCGGTTCGACATGTTCGAAGGGGAGTTCACCCACGAAGGCGATCTTTGCAGCTTCGAGGTGCTTCTCAAACGCTTTGCCGTCCACGACAAGGCCCTCGCCGAAATCGGCAAAATCATACACGACCTTGATTTGAAGGAAGCCAAATTCAGGCGCCCAGAGACCGCAGGGGTGTCCGCTCTGCTGGACGGAATCGCCGCATCCCGTAAGGCCGACGACGCGCGGCTGGATCGCGGTGCGGCCATGTTTGACGACCTCTATGAACACTTTCGCAGAAAATAATCGCCAGGGAGCAATACCCCATGTCAAGCATCAAGATCACGTGGGACGTAACCATTCACTTACGGGCGGGAAATTCCAATCTCAACGTGGCGCAGGCTTTCTAGCCTGCGAATTTTCTTAGTGCGATCTCGGCAGGCTGGAAAGCCTGCCCCACAAGAGTGAATGGTTACGCCTCATGAAGAAGAAGACTTGAAACCTCATGGAGGGAACCGGAATGAACGGGTCTGACGTAAAAGTGCATTCATCTTCGGCTTTGGGCACACCGGGGGCCGACGACCTCAAAGCTACCTTCGGCAGCCTCTGCGCCGTGGGGTTTCTTGCACGAGCATCGTACGGGTTGGCACGAACGCCGGTCCTGGCCCTTTTCGCCGCTTGGTTGGGCGCGGGGCCGGAGGCTGTGGGATTTGCCGTGGCCATCTCCACGGTGACGGGCATCTTCTTCAAGATGCCTGCCGGTGTTCTGTCGGATGTTATCGGCCGGACTCGGACGCTCTTCATGGGGCTGGCCGTTTTCGCAGTAGTTCCCTTCGCGTATCTGTTTGTTTCCTCTTATGAGGCATTGGTGGTTGTCCGCTTCTTCCACGGCTTCGCAACTGCGATTTACGGTCCTGTGGTTATGGCCGTGGTGGTCGGTGTAGCCGGAGATAAGCGAGGGGAAATGCTTTCCTGGTTTTCGTCCGTGACCATTCTGGGAACACTCGTCGGGGCGCCGCTCGGCGGATTTCTTCTCTCATCGCTCGCTGGAGCCCAGGAACCTACTCTCCGCGATTTCCACATCATCTACGGTGTCGTGGCCGCGATGGGGATGGGGTCCCTTCTGATCGCTCTACGGGTCATGAAGGGGCGATGGGACTCCCCTATCCACGAAGACGGCCGGACGTTGTCCGCAGTATGGGAGAAGTTCCGTTGCGGCGTGAAGGAAATCCTCATGGACCGGCGTGTCCTCCTTACCAGCAACATGGAAGGGGTACAGAACCTCTCCGTGGGTGCTCTTGAGGCCTTTCTCCCCATATATGCGGTGATGGTCTGCGGATTCAGCGCGTTTCAAGCCGGTCTCCTGTGGGGCGTGCAGATGGCGGCAACGGTGCTGACCAAGCCCATCATGGGTAGAATCTCGGACCGGCACGGTCGGCAGAGCCTGCTTTTTTGGGGTATGTTCGTTTGTGCGGTTCCTTTCGCCCTGATACCCTGGTTCAGCGGTTTCGGCGCACTCCTAATTCTCGCCGCGATATTCGGCTTGGGTGAAGCGGTGGTGACTTCATCGGCGGCAGCCCTCGTGGCCGATTTCTGCCGGGAGGACCAACTCGGGTGCGCGATGGGGACCTTTGGGACCATTTTCGATGTGGGGCACGCATCGGGACCGCTGTTGGCCGGTCTCCTCATCGGTCTTACGGGTTCCGGGACCGATTACCGCATCCCCTTTGCCGTAGTCGCGTCGATCTTGATGGTCGCGGCAATCATCTTCAGAGCGGGAATAGGCCCTACGGCCGGACGATCGGTGCCTGTAAGCGATGGTTAAGAGCGGTTGCCGAAATTAATGTCCGTTTGAGGGCTCGGACATCGTTTTAGCTTCTGACGGTAAATCCCCCCTACCCCCCCTTTACAAAAGGGGGGTAATCATGCGTACCCATGCGGCATTTTGGCCCCCCCTTACCGGGCTCCCGGTAAAGGGGGGATTGGGGGTTTTGGCTGTTTCGGACAAAACCTTCGGTAACTGCTATAGTGTGTCGGTGACCTCTTGGTTGGATTTTCCAGTTGTGACGAAACGATCGCGCTGAACGGCATCAGCCGTGGACCGACAGTCGGGGGTTGTGGATTTGGCCGGCCATGTTATGGAGAGGTTGGTCACTGTATGATAAGAAGAACGCGCAACGGCCGCGCACCGTACCGGAATCGCGCCCCTGGAGTAATGAATGGATAACATACGAAATTTTAGTATTATCGCTCATATAGACCATGGCAAATCCACTCTCGCTGATCGTCTCTTACAGATCACGGGAGTGGTCAGCGAGCACGACTTCCGAGACCAGATGCTCGATACCATGGATATTG
>JAZDOF010000214.1:0-10456 GCA_043799015.1 Pseudomonadota bacterium
TTATTAATACATTTATGCGCGGTGTCAAGCATTATTCCGCGGTTTACGCAAGATCACCTTATTAATACACAAATGATGTTATAATCCAACGCGATAACAGGTACATAGCCCTTCAAATTTTCCATTGGGGAAAACTCCAGATTGACTCCACGGCTTCCGACGGATCTTCGGCGCAAAGCGGCAGCAACACGTTCTGATAGAGCAGGAGATTCTGATCCGGAGTGAGATGGAGGAACTGCACTTTCAGCGAGAATCGTCTCAATATGGCCGGATCAAGATCCTCCAAACGGTTGGTGGTTCCGATGAATATGCCGCCCCAAAACGATTCAAGAGCCTGGAGCAGTTCGGAGGTAAGACTCGATTCCCAGGAATGATGCGCCCGGCCGCGGCTCCAGGAGAGAGCGTCAAGTTCATCCATGATGAGCACGGCTCCACCGTCCCGGGCCTTATCGAATACTCTCCGCAGGTTACGTTCGTTCTGACCTACATACATGTCGAGAATGTCGCCGGCACGTACAGCGATGATCTCACGGTCAAGGACCGCGGCAACATGACGGGCCAGGGCGCTCTTACCGGCGCCGCTTACGCCGAAGAAGCAGGCGCTGAATCTGAAATGGGGATCGCACCCGGGCTCGCGGAGCTTACGGTCAACCAGTCGAATGTGATCCAGCAAGCCTTGAGAGCCGCCCAGGAAGTCCACATTGAGCCCTTCCACGATGATGCCGTCGGTGGCATACCCAGTGCGCATCGCGGTTTTCTTCCCGGTGACCCGCTCGTGATGGGCCTCGATTCCCAGGAGAACGGCCCGGGTGAAATCGGGTGCATCCGAGGCGATTTCAGCGCCTTTTCTCACCGCGGTTTCGGCCATTCCGGGGCTCAGTTCAGTGAACCTCACGGCGATTCGGGTCAGATCCTCGTCCTCCATCAGCCGGCGTACGCCGTATTGGTCGAGGATATTGGCGAAGAATGTCTTGCGTTGCCGCCGCTCAAACGGTTTGAAACGGATAGAGTAGGAAAAGCGTCTCATGACGCTGGGCTCGACATCGTCGATGTCGTTGCAGATCCAAATCATCTTCACCCCGGGATGCTCGAGGATGTCATGGGCAATCCTTTTGTCGACGCTTTCGCCCAGCGACCGCCATATCCCATAGGAATTGACGAGCTTGTCGCAGTCATCACAGATTATGACGCCCTGTTCCGCCTTGGTGTTGATCGTGGCCCAGATTGCTCCGACCATTTCCCGGACGGTCGAGTCCTTGCCGCTCTTGATTTCCCAGGAGGGAATCCCCAGCTGTCGGCAAAGACCGTGAGCATACGTCGTTTTTCCGCAGCCCGGAGGGCCGAAGATCAGGATGTGGGTTGAGGAGGCTTTCCACGGGTCGACGGCCAGGAGTTTCAGCATGTGGTCGGTAATCGAAGGGTCCACGAAGTGATGGGACAGCGGAACATCTTCCGGTTCAATCTCGCGGTACCAGGGGTTGTTGACCTCCTCGGCATGGGGATCGAGGATGAACGCCTCAATGGACTGGAGTTCCGGCGAAATGGAGGAGTACTTAAACTGGATGAGCCCGGTCGTCGCCAATTTGCCCTTGAGTGCTTTCTCCAATTCATTCATAGTCATGTCCAGAGCTGCGGCAAGAAACCGCCGCCCTCTGAACTCCAGGGCCTTGACATCATCGAAGAAAGATGAAACCTCATCGTAACGTTCGTAGATGAACAGCAGTTCAAGGACGCTGCGCTCGTGGTCGGTCAGCCTGAACACGCGCTGGATTTCGAGAAAACGGCTTTCCACAACGGATGGCCCTTGATAGGACAATTCATCCAACCTGCGTTCCAGACTCTCCCGCAACGTCGGGATCAGGTTGGATCCGACAACCCTGGAACGCCGGGCCCATGCCGTGAGGGCTTCCGCGAAATCTTGAGAGTCCTCTATCTCGTCAGGGTTCGTTGACGACGAAAACCTTCGGCTGCCGTGGCAGTCCTCCTCTTCAAGGCCGTCGTCCATACAATACAGGGTGGTTGCCACTTCCTCGGCCCGGCAGACACCCAGCACGTAACAGATAAACTCGAGGAAATACCTGCCCATGACCCTTGGGGTTCCAACAAGGAGCCGAAGTGCGTACCATGCCAAGCGATGAAAGACGAAGCGTTCGTCGCCCGACACATCGGTAATCTCGAGGTCTTGGGGCGGAAATGAGAGGTCGCGAAATCGGTATCTGGTCATTGGCTTTCTCCTCTGTTTCTCAGAATCATGGGGGTTTATGCCGAAGGGCACTGAACGCGGTGTCTTCCCGCAAGCTCTTCGTCATGCTCTCCGGACTATCCGAAGTGTCAAAGACCGGAGGCCGCCAAAAAAATTCTTGAGGTTTGCCGACCTGCACCGAATCTCAGGGGTACGGGAGATCTTTTTTGGCGAGTCCGAGCCTATTGACACTTCAGATTCAGTACCGGCTTGAGAGGATGTCCCTGCACGAGTGATGAGTATCGATTTGCCGGGAGAAGGCTGCTCTTCAGCTCCGATAGAGACCGTGTTACGAGACGATTCCGACCAAACACCCGGGGGGGCATCGGAGATTTTTTATGGCGATGGATCTGGATTCCCAATACGAGCACGATTATCAGGCGTGGAAACGAGGGCTGTACGGGACCTACTGCATGGGAACAAGACCCGATTTCAACGGCGAACCCTGCCCCCTCTTGGTCAAGGCTTCCAGACGTTGCCGTATGCCGGAGCCACGGCCGGATGAAAAAGAGCCGCGCAGACTCGGCAGGTGCGTCAAGGAGGTCGTTTACACGGTTTCTTCCTTCCTTCAAGTCAAGTACCGTTCCGCCCGAACGCAGGAATATGATGACATGGAGGTGATTTCCTCCTTCACGAAGGCAGCGAAGGCGGGACTTGGGGGGAACAGGGAAGAGAATGAACAGCCGTTGCCCCAGGCTTTCAACATTGTTACCATGGTCTCCTGGATTGAGACCGCAGTGAAGCGCAGCCTTTTCGGGAGCTACTCACGACGCATTTGCGGCAACTGCGAGCACTATATGGATGATTCCAGAGCGTGTGGCGTGGATCCGTGTCGTTCAACCAAGAAGACCACCATGGTACCTCGGAGAATATGCCGTAACTGCGAACATTTTCGTGCAAATCCTTCGCGCTGTTCCGACAACCGCCGAAGCGGCATCCGCAGCACGTCACCCATGTGCCCGGAAGCCTCCACCAAACTGTTGATCCCCATATGTGACAACTGCTCCTATTTTCGAAAAGCTGATGTCAAGTGCTCGATGAATGCATCGCTCGATGTGACGCACCTGTCTCCCATGTGCGGGAAGGCTCGTCCACAGCCGGTCGTCCTCTGTGACGACTTCACCTACCGAACGTCGGAAGAACGTCCGGCTGTCGCGGATCTGCCCCCCGTGTCATGCGCCCCCGGCAAGAAAGCCGAACTAAAACACCTTCTGACCACATTGGAGTTGTGGCGGAATGAGCGAGGGATCAGTAGGGCGGAGCGTGCCAGACGGGCCCGCTGCATGGCCCTTGTGGAAGCAATGCTGGACTGCAAAGGAGAAATCCCTCCGGACGATCACCCGTTCTGGGAGCGCCACGAGGTAACCAAACAGACTGCGCGGAACGACTTGGCGCGAATCAGGAGATTTCTCGCATCCGGCCCATCGACGGCAGCGGTTGCCGGAAACCGAACCTTGTTCGAGGAAAGGGGCCGCACCACTGCAAGAGGGGGCGCCGCCGGCCTCTCGCCGGAAAGAATCTCGATGGACAATCCAAGACCCGGAAAGAGGAACTGCACAATATGAACGGAAATCCAATGAGTCAATTTCAGCCGGGAACCCTCATCCTGAAACTCTCATTAGCGTTGGTCATGCATCGGATAGAGTGTTTTCCGAAGGGACATCGCACCAGGCAATCGTACATCCGGCTGAGAGACTGGTTGACTCGGGGGCTGCCGGCTAAAGGGATTTGGCATAACCGGGGTCAGGAGTACGACGACAAACAACTCCTCCTGAACGACGTCAGGAGGTTCATGGAATCCACAAGGAGTCTCATCGGCGTATGGGGTGTACGGAGAGGGCGAGAACGCCCTGACTGCAGGACGCTCGCGGAAGTTTTCGAGACGGCTAGCGCAGGCTTGTGCACCCGGGAGGACGGAGGAAGGCAATGAAATTCGAAGACGTGTTCAAGAGCGTAGAAAGCCTCGAGGCCTACCTGAAAGAAGCGGCAAACTCCACCGAATTCCGGGAACTGAGAAACGAGGCGGAGAAGGGCACGCATCCTACGCAGGCTCTCCTTGAACAGTACGTGAGCGACACCTGCAACGAAGAGACGAGCAGAGAAACGGCCGAACACATTGCCCTGTGCAGGATCTGTTCGAAAGAGGCGGCGAGGCTCCGGGAACTCCTCGAACCTGCCGAATTTGCGCAAGAGGTCGAACCGGACCTCGTCGAACCCGTGAATGTGGACGAGATCGTCCAAAGCGTGGAGAGTTTCGACGCCTTTCTGAGACAAGGATACAACTCACCGGAATTCTGCGAGATGAGAGCCGAAGCTGAAAGACTGCCGCCGTTGCCGCTCGCCGTGCTTGTCGGGTACGTAATAGACACACTGGACGAAGACACGGCCTACCAGGTGATGGAGCATGTATCGTTCAATAGCAAAGCAGCGCGGGAAGTTGCTTGGCTCAGTGAGAAAGCCACCCAAATCGGAAACCTGGGCGACTGGTTCGCAAAACTGAAAGACGGATTGGAGAGGCGATTCATCGAGCTGCTTGCTCCGCCCTTGCAGTTGGAACTCGCCGAGATGACTCCCAAAGAAGGTGGCCCGGCCGAGCATGCCGTCGTACCGCAATCCATCGGCATGAGGCTTGCGCAACACCGTATACCCCCGCCCGGTGAATTCCTAGCCTGCGAAGTAGAAACACGCAAAGACGGCCATGTATGGATTCTGCTCTACGGCGAGGAGGACGACGGTCCGCTGGAGTGGGTCTTTCCGCACAACAAGGATCCGGACACGGCAATTGCCGCACACACGGCAAAGATCATTGATGTGGAAGTGAGGGTTCCGCCTGCCGAGTACCATCTCAAAGCAATCTGGACGGCGGAGCAACTGATAGATCCCCGGAAGGTCGATTTTGACAATCGGTTCGAGGCAAAGGAAGCCATGAACACATTTTTCCAACGACTCCGGGGACTGCCGAGAGAACAGTGGGGAACCTTCCGGCAGGAGATTTTTCCATGACCTGGACCTCAGGGGATTGTGCGGAGGGAGAGAAGCATGAACAGCCTCGAAAAATACAAGGATGTCCTCGAAGGATCGGCAAGACTGAGACGCCCCCCTCGGGAGAAGACGATCTTCTCCATTGGCGGTAAAGGGCATTACGAAAACCCCGTTAGCGACGTCCTGGCCTTTTACCTCTATCCACGGGAAGAACACGGCCTCAGGGATTTGTTTCTCAAGTCGCTGTTCGAAGCTCTGATGGCCTCTGGGTTTCCTTATCAACCATCGTGTTTTGATATGGTTCAACAGCCAACTCGCGAGGTTTCCACTGACTCCGGCAACAGGATGGATCTGTTCCTCGAAGCAGAAGACTGGGTCATGGTCATAGAGAACAAGGTTCGGAGCAGTGTCAACAACCCCCTTCAGGATTATGAGCAGTACCTCCGAAATAAGCACCCGTCAAAGGAACGATTCCTGGTTCTCTTGATGCCCCACGGAGACAAACCCGGGTCGGCGCACAACTGGTGGACGGTCACGTACCAGCGCTACCTGGACAGACTACAAGAAAACAGCGGTCCCTATCTGATGGATGCGAAACCTAACAAATGGCATGTTTTCATGAGGGATTTCATGATCAACCTTCGGCAGGAGGCAACGGGAGATACGCAAATGGAAAAGAGACGTCTCGAATTCGTAGCAGCCAATTACCAAGCGATATACGAACTGTTGGAAATGAAGAATGAATATGCCAAATATCTCCAGGACGAGTGCACGAGAATTTTGCAGTCAGAAGATGCCGTTGACGAGGGGAATCTCAAAACACGATGCCAGGCTTGGAAAGGAAAGGTAACCTATGACCCGGCGCTTAGCTTCTATTCGGATAAATGGCGAAAAGATACCTGGATTTGGTTTCTCGCCACGAGCGACGGAACCTTCCACATTGATTTCAGTTTGGGAGGATTGAACGAGAAAGAGCGTCAGGATGCCGACTCGCGATTCGTGGGCAAGTCTTACCCCAGAAGCGAGCTCCAACGTAACGGCTCCCAATGGTATGGGTCATACAATACTACCGACGTGAATGAGGCTTTCGAGGAATTCAGGCGGATGGCAAAGGAAATCACCGCTTTTTTCGCGTGAACCGGAGAGGGTTTGTTGGGTAACTGCTCGTTGTTTGTTGGGCTTGGAGAGGGTGCTCAATGGGAGAATGGCAAGATCTCATAACAAGAGCCAAGGAAAAGCAGTCCCACGGCTGTTGTCAAGATGCGTTGCATGACCTGAACGAAGCCCTGGAACGGGCGCGATCCGAGGCCGATCCGGTGAAACACGTAGAGACCCTGAGGCTCATCGGCAAAGTCTACGCCGAGGTGTGTGACTTTGCCCGTGCCGAGCAGGCCTACAATCAGGCCCTGAGGATTCAAGGAAAAGGGGTCAAGAGATGTTTCACGGCCAATGACCTTGTGGCACTCGCCCGGGCCTATAAGGAGCGGGAAAGTTTTCCGGAGGAAGCCGGATGCCTTAGGAAAGCACTGGAAGTGTACCGGAAAGAAGAAGAAAACAACTTCAATCTAGGCTGGATGCCCGGAAGGCTGGGCACTTTGGCGGTGTATTGCAAGAATCACGGCCACTATCAGCGCGCCCTGAATTGCTATGAGACCCTTCTGGCATATTACGGGGAAACCGGTCAACACGCGGACTTGGCAAAGGCACTGAGCAATCAGGGGATTGTCCACAAGAACCTCGGTCAGTACGGAAAGGCGATGGATTGCTATCGTCGATCTCTTGGCATCCTCATTCGAATTGCCGAGGACCCCTCCGCAGAGTCTTCGGTACGGAGGAATGCCCGGTTCGGGGAGTCTCTGGTCAGGATCAATGCCGGGATAGTGTATTCGCAGCTCAACAGGTTTGACGAGGCAGAGGAACAGTTCGCGAGAGCGGTTCGGCTTCAGGAAGGCTCGGGCGGCGTCAATGCCGTGACCCACCATGTGCTGGGCATGTTCTATCTCAAGCAGCACAAACTCGATGAGGCCGGCCGTCATATCGGGCTTGCCCGGAACCCCGCATCGGAGGCAAGATTGCACCTTGCCCGGGGCAACTACGAAGAAGCCCGGAAGGTCTATGAATCGATACTTGAGGACAAGGAGAGAAGAACCGCGTACGAATTGTTTGCCGCATACGCGGGTCTCGGGAGGATCCACGAAGACCGGGGCAGCCTTGAAGAGGCGGAGAAGATGTACGGTGAAGCGGCTCGTTACACGGAGAAGATGAGGTCAGACCTTGGGGAAGACAACAGGGATGAGTTCTTTGACATTCAGTTCGAAGGGTTCCCGAGGACCGCGCCGTATGAGGGCCTGGCACGGATTCTGTTCAAGTCACACAGGTGGGAGGACGCTCTCTGGGTCTCTGAGCAGACAAAGGCACGGGTTTTTGCCGAATCGTTGTCCAGAGCCAATTCCTACGGGGAGCCTCAGGCGTCTCCGAACGGCGTCGTAGACTTGGGGGATGTGAGGGAGTCTTTCCGCAGGAGGGGTCTGAGGGAAGGCGAACACCTCTTGGTATACGATGTGTCATCCACCGGAATCCTTATCTACCTCATCGTCGGTACATGCATTACACGTTGCCTGTTCAAGGAAATTGTCCGCGAAGACTTGCAGCGGATGGTCGGGTCCCTGAGAAAGTCCCTGGATCTTTCCCAAGCCGTGGACCATCAGAAGGCCCTGGAATCGTTCGATCTCCGGACGGCCAAGGCTCTGTTCGATCTGCTCGTCGGGGATCTTGTGAAAGATGGGGCCCTGCCCGAGGGGCGACCCCTGTTCATCGTCCCCGACGAGTTTCTCGGGGTGCTCCCCTTTGAGACACTGGTTTGGGAAATGGAAGCCGACGCGGAGATTCGAGTTGAGCGCAGCAGGTCCGACGGCGGTCTGAAACGGGTTTCGGTCTCGGGTGTCCGGTTTCTGGGCGACAGGAATCCCATCTGCTACCATCAGTCGGTGACATCCCTCCAACTGGCACGAAGTCGGCCTACGGAGAATTCGGAACGGAAGAGGTTCCTGGTATTGGGGGATCCCGTTTGCCCGTTGGGAGACACCCGATATGCAGACAATGACCCGGGACGTGAAACAGCGGGTGAACAAGCATCCTTCATCATGGACGAGGGCTTGCACTGCTTCCCCAAACCAATGCCGAGGATCGACGATCACACGGTGTCGGGGCTTTTGTGGAAGAGATTGCCCCGGACCGAAGACCTGGCACGGAGCCTAGGAACGATGTACGGGGCCGACGCCGTGGTCCTTCTCGGCAAGAATGCGGACAAGAAACGCTTCAAGCAGGAAATCGTCCCTCAAATGGAGTTGTTTCACACTGTTCTCTTCGCAACCCATGGGTACTTCGGGCCGGAACTGGAGGAACCCATACTGCTGCTCAGCGCAGGGGAGGGGAGCGTCTCAGACTGCTGCCTGACCATGAAGGAGGTCCGGGAATTGGACATGCAAGCAGATCTGGCAGCCTTGGTCGCGTGTCACACCGGAACAGGGGAGGTTCTTCCCGGAGAGGGGGTCTTGGCCATGGGACGCGCGTTTCAGGAAGCCGGCGCCCGAAGTGTCCTCATGAGCTTGTGGTCCGTCCATGTCGATTCATCGGTGGAACTGATGAAGAGCTTCTTCGAGTATCGAAACACGGGAAGATCGAAACTTGAATCTCTGCAACGGGCTCGAGCCGGACTTAGAGGGGAATGCGGCTGCGACCACCCGTTCTTCTGGGCCGCGTTTGTGCTTGTCGGTGAGCCCGACTAATCGCGGATAGCCGCGCAAAGTCTTGATTCTTGACATATAACCAGTTGAAGATTATCATGCTTTATGATGGAAGAAGCTTGTTCGGGAAGAGCGGGCCTGCAACAAACTCGATTATTTGTCAAGAAGTTTTCACGCTCTTTTTGAAACAGAAATCAGATGAGTGAGTCTGAAGTCGTAGAGGCGAACCTGTCGGAGCGTTGTCTTTCGGCATTATCAAGCAAACAAAAACAGTGAGATATGCACATGGCTGTAGCAACCCCCACACTGGAAATTCCCATTGAAGCCGAAAAGAAACTCCGCGTCTTGGAGGATGAGATTCGGGCTTTGGCCGAGAAAGGTGATCTGCCTGCCGCCAGGAGGATTATCTCACCGGTTCCCAGAGGGCTCTCTGAATCACTTGATAAGTGGCGAGAAGTGCTGGCCCCGCCTGTTGCTCGGGTAACGGGATCTGCAAGCGGGAGGGATTTAAGACTCGATTCAGAATGGCTTGAGAAGAACTCCTGGCAATATGTCGGCCAATGGGTGGCTTTGAAAAATGGCGAATTACTGGATTCCGGTCCGAGCCGTGCGGCCTTGCGTGCCATTTTGAAAGAACGAGGCGATCTGTCTGGAGCTTTCTTGGTCAAGATCGAAGATGAGGGATGAGACCGTGGGTCAGTTGGCCAAGAAAGTTGCCGGCGAGTGTGACGACTGGACCTCGGGAGTAACAATTTGTGGTGAGCGCTACTTGCCGCCTCACAGGATATCTATGGGTGTCGGTTGTCGTATAGATGACCACGAAGAATACTCTGTCGCTTTATTGGATACCGGAGCAACTCTATCTCTTGTAGGCGGCGAGCTGGCAATGGAGCTTCTGTCTCAACACGAGTCGGTAGGTGAAGCGAAGGGAAAGTCTCGATTATTTGGGGACTTCTCTGGACCCCTGATCCGAATTAGCGTAACCCTACTCGCTAACAATGGCGGTAGTGATCTGGAAGTGAGCAGCACCGTCATGGCATGCGAAGAATGGGCAGGCCCTCCCATTATCCTGGGATGTAATGGCTTCTTGGAGAGAGTCCGCGTTGGTCTTGAATGCATCCCAATAGAAAACGAATATCTACTCTACTTTGGCCGATCCGAATGATCTCATGAATCACTACATCGAGTAATAGCCCCAATTAGGGGCTTGTCCGGCAGCAACCATCCGCGTTGACACACCGCGGAGAAAGCGGTACAACGCCTCAAGCACCGGGAATCGTGTGAGACCCGCCCCGACATGCGCGGTCCGGTTCCGTTTCTTGGGTATTGGACATCTCTGAACGTATAGACTTCGTTTCGGCTCCCGGCCGCGGAGGTTTTCATGAGACTGCGTCATTTGCTGGTTCGTCCGGATCTCCCCGAAGAATTGGAGATTCTCAAGACCATCGGCATGAATTTATGGTTCACGTGGAACCCCGATGTGACC
>JAZDOF010000257.1:0-2405 GCA_043799015.1 Pseudomonadota bacterium
CTTATCGATTCCCTGGTGAGGTAATACAGCCCCAGGACGATATCCTGGGTGGGAACGATGATCGGCTTTCCGTGGGCCGGGGAAAGGATGTTGTTGGTGCTCATCATGAGCACGCGCGCTTCAACCTGCGCTTCCACGGAAAGAGGAATATGAACCGCCATCTGATCGCCGTCGAAGTCAGCGTTGAAGGCCGTACATACCAAGGGGTGAAGCTGGATGGCCTTTCCTTCGATGAGTACCGGCTCGAACGCCTGGATGCCGAGGCGGTGCAGAGTCGGGGCCCGGTTGAGAAGGATCGGATATTCCTTTACCACATCCTCCAGGATGTCCCACACCTCCGGGGTTTCCTTTTCGACGAGCTTCTTGGCGCTTTTTATGGTGGTAACGTATCCCCGTTCCTCCAACTTGTTGTAAATGAAGGGCTTGAACAGTTCCAGCGCCATGCGCTTGGGCAACCCGCACTGGTGCAAACGGAGATCAGGGCCTACGACGATAACGGATCGGCCGGAATAGTCCACGCGCTTGCCGAGCAGGTTCTGCCTGAACCGCCCTTGCTTGCCCTTGAGCATGTCCGACAAAGACTTCAGAGGCCTCTTGTTGGGTCCGGTGATGACTCGGCCCCGTCTGCCGTTGTCGAAAAGGACGTCCACCGCCTCCTGAAGCATTCGCTTCTCGTTGCGAAGGATGATTTCGGGAGCGCTGAGGTCCTTGAGCCTCTTGAGTCGGTTGTTGCGATTAATCACCCTTCGATACAAGTCATTAAGGTCCGACGTGGCGAAGCGGCCCCCGTCGAGGGGCACCAAAGGACGAAGGTCGGGGGGAATGACCGGGATGGTCGTCAGAATCATCCAGGCCGGGTTCTGCCATTGACGGAACTTCCCCAGATCTTCCGGCTTAACCAGCCGTGATCGAGTCAGTCTTTCGATGATATTGTTGATCTCGACGTAGGCGAGTTGCTTGCGAACATCCCATGTCTCCGTTTCGTCCCAACGGGCCTGGATGGTTTTGGCCGCTTGAATAAGCTCCTCGAGAAAACGACCCGACTCGCTTTCGGGATCAATAGCTTGATAAAGTACGGTCAGTTCCACGACGAGCAGACCGGGCTCGGTGCCCTTGAGGCATTCGAGCACGCGCAGTCGTTTGGCGAGCTTCTTGCGCTTAGCCTCCGAGGTGGAATCCTTCATCTCGTCACGAAGACCTGCACTCTCTTTAACCAGATTCAACCTCTCGAGCATATCTCGGACCGCCTCGCCGCCCATACCGGCCTCGAAGCCGTCCTCCCCGAACTTTTCCTTGTAGCTGCGGTACTTCTCTTCGTTTATGAGCTTGCCCTTGTCAAGGTCCGTGTTACCGGGATTCAGGACCAAGAAGGACTCGAAATACAGAACCCGCTCCACCTCTTTCAGGGTCAGGTCAAGGAGGGTGCCGATACGACTCGGCAGGCTCTTCAGAAACCAGATGTGAGCCACCGGTGTGGCCAGCTCGATGTGCCCCATCCGCTCCCTGCGGACTTTCGACTGTATGACTTCGACACCACATTTCTCACAAATGGTGCCGCGGTGTTTCATCCGTTTGTATTTTCCGCAATTACACTCGTAGTCTTTGACCGGGCCGAAGATCTTGGCGCAAAACAACCCGTCTCGTTCCGGCTTGAACGTGCGGTAGTTAATGGTTTCGGGCTTCTTGACCTCTCCGTGCGACCACGAACGGATCTTTTCCGGGGAGGCAAGAGCTATTCTCACCGCGGTGAAGTTCACCGGGTCTTTCGGCTTCTCAAAAAAACTGTAATACGTATCTTCCAAAGGTCCCCTCCTTGACTAGGGTCGGCTCGGGGGAGGCCCCGAGTAGGGGAGGATACCCCCGACGGCACCAGTGTCGGTGCCGGGGAGCATCAAAAGGGTCAACCGACGACCACCTGATCACCCTCCAACAGTTCCACGTCAAGTCCTAACGACTTGATCTCCTTAACCAACACGTTGAAGGACTCCGGCAGGCCCGGCTCAAGAACATTTGTGCCCTTCACGATGCTCTCGTACATCCTCGTACGTCCCGACACGTCATCAGACTTGACGGTAAGGAACTCCTGCAAGGAATACGCAGCGCCGTATGCCTCCATCGCCCAGACTTCCATTTCTCCGAGTCGCTGGCCGCCGAACTGTGCCTTGCCGCCCAGCGGTTGCTGGGTTACGAGAGAGTACGGTCCGATTGCCCTGGCATGGATCTTGTCGTCAACAAGGTGATGGAGTTTCATCATATAAATAACACCGACGGTTACCATAGTATCGAAGGCCTCACCGGTCCGCCCGTCGTGCAGGACGGTTTGGCCGCTGGTCATGTAACCGGCGTCGTTCAGAAGGTCTTTTATCTCGTCTTCCCGAGCCCCGTCAAACACCGGGGTGGCTATG